>JALYYD010000330.1 GCA_030946775.1 Gemmatimonadota bacterium | reverse complement strand
GCGAGAATTCGCGCGAGGAATCAGTAGCTCGAAGGTATAAACGCTACTGTAGAGGCGCAATAATTATTCTGCCCGCGGCGAAGATTTTTTTTGCCGAAAAACATTTTCGGCGGTGCGCGTCAGACTTTGTGGTAGGAAATTCTCGCCGCCTCGGCGCGATCGTCGGCGCGGTAGATCTCGAAGTCGGAGAAAAAAGCGGGAGTTTCCCTCTGAAAAAGGCGGAGCAGCACGATCGCGCAGCGACGAATCTCGAACTCAGCGCCCTCGCTCGACCGCAGCTCGAGCATCGTCCGCCAGGCGCGGGCGTTGGCGGTGACGACGATTTTCGTTTCCGTGGAATTCGGCAAAACTCCCCTCGCCGCCTCGCGCGACATTTTCCGGCGGTGGACTTTGTCCCCCACCCAGGAGTAACGCTCCATCAGCTTTTCGACCAGTTGGACGTAACTTCGCTGCGCCTCCTCGACCTGCGTCTTCCAGGCACTCTCCAGCGCTTCGTCGCCGATGATCGCCGGCGGGACGACGAAATTCGCCTCCGATTCGTCCACGTAACGCTGGCTGAGCTGGCTGTACGCGAATCCTGCGCGGTGGCGTACCAACTCGTGGGTGAGGGAGCGGCTCACTCCCTCGACGAGAACGGAGTAATTCGCGTGCTCGAGGACGCTGCCGTGCCCCTGGCGCTTGATGTTCTCGAGATAATCCCCGGTGGATCTGCTCGCCGGATTCTTCTGGCTCATGTAACAGAGCCGGCCCGCGAATTCCGCCAGCTTCTCGCCGTCGGTGCTGTCGCCGAGCCAGTTGACGGGAAGATGCGCCGGCTCGAGGAACTGGGGGCGGGCGAGCAAAGTGATGCGTGGCTCGGTATAGAACACGGGTTTTTTAAGAGTCGGTGGGAATGAAGGCGCGCCGAAAAGCTAAGAAAGTCAGCCGATCAGCGACAGCCGAAAATCGGAGTAGCCGCGACGGGCGACGAGATCGTCGAGCGCTTCCTTCGCCGCCGCTGGAATCGGCGCGACCGAGGAATCGTACTTGATCGGCCCGGGCGAAGTCTGTCCGGGAAGCGGAACCTTCACCCCCGGATTCAGAATCCCCATCGGATCGAACCGTCGCTTTACTTCGGCGAACGCACTCATCGCGCTCGCGCTCCACACCCGGCTCATCAGCGGCGTCCGGAGCCGGCCGTCGCCGTGCTCGCCCGTCAGGGTGCCGCCCAGTCTGGCCGTGAGGCCAACGACCTCGTCGAGGAGCTCCTGCACAGTCGTTCGCCATTCTTTGGCGGAAGTGTCGATCAGCGGATTGACGTGCACGTGCGAATCACCGGCGTGCCCGAAGATCACCCCGGTGACGGAATGGCGCGCGAGGGCAGCCCGAACGCCGAGCACGTATTCGGTAAGATTTTCTGGCGGGACGGCTCCGTCTTCGACGAACTGCATTGACGTCACATTTTTCAGTCGCGACAGAATTGGGCTCGCCGCGTGGCGGAGCTCCCATATCTCGTTCTTTGATTGAGCGGTGAGCGCGACTTCGACAGTTTCAGCGCCGAGGCTTTCCAGGGCTTTCCGCAGACGGGCCGCCGCATCCTCGGCGGCGGTTTCATTCTCCTCTTCGATCTCGATGAGGAGGATCGCCGCCGACCGTTCGGCGCGCGCACGAGATTCGGCGTTCGACCCCGGGGCGGTCGCGGCCAGATCGAGAAATGTCTTGTCGAGCAGCTCGCACGCGCTGGCCCCTGCCGCTCGTGCCACATCGGCCCCGCGCGCCGCATCGTCGAGCGAGGCAAACGCCGCGAGCAGACTGCTCGTCGCGCGCGGAAGCCCGGTCAGCGCGAGCTCCACTCCGACGATGATCGCCAGAGTTCCCTCACTCCCGACGAGAAGATCCCCGAGCTCGCCCGATTCCAGGTATCGGGTTAGCGCGTAACCGGAAGAGTCCTTTCGCAGCTTCGCGTGATCGCCAGCCGCACCCGCCCATTGTCTCCGGATTTCCTCGACGCCGTTCAGAAACCCGGCTAGCTTTGGCACGTCGGGTGGAACCTCGCCTCGCGTGACTGTCGCGCGCGACCCGTCGACGAAGACGCAGTCGAGCGCTCTCACCCACTCTCGTGTTGCGCCGAACTTCAGTGAGTGCGGCCCGGCGGCGTTGGTCGAGACCATCCCACCGATCGTACAAAACGCCGCGCTCGAGGGATCCACCGGGAAACGGAGACCCTCTTTCCGCGCGGCATCGTCGAT
>JALYYD010000277.1 GCA_030946775.1 Gemmatimonadota bacterium | reverse complement strand
CGTCGCTCCCGGTCGGCAGGCTGCATCTGCTTCGCGACGCGCTGGCGACGCTCGAGGTTGATCCTGAATACGGACTTTCGTGGATATCCGTTGCCGCCGGCGCGCCGGAGCAGTACGGCCTCCGCGCAGAGGATCTGGAGGGGATCGCGGAGCATCCACGGTCCATCGGCGGGACGAGGATGGCGCTGTTCTTTCGCGACCTCGGGCACAACCGCGTAAAGGTGTCGTTCCGAAGCACAGGCTCGATGGACGTGAACACCTTTGCGAAGCAATTCGGCGGCGGTGGGCATATGCGGGCGGCCGGCGCGCTGATCAACGGCAACCTCGAAGAGGTCCGGCACTCGGTGGTCGCCGCGGCGCGGGAGTATATGGGCGCGGTGAGGAAAGCGCAGCCCGATTAACTTGTAGCAATGGCATTTCTGGAATCCCGCCGGGGTCGTTCCATTCCCGACATCGAGGCACAGGTTCGCGCCGAGCTCGAAGCTCTCCGGCCGCTCCTTGGCGTGGATCATTGCGCCATCGCGCTGGCACGCTTCGACGCCGTTGACGGCACGGCCGTACTGCACATCGAAGCGTCGTGCTCCGCGTGCGACGCATCGGGAGCGACCTTTCTTCCCGGCATCGAAACGAGACTGATGCTGCGCGTCGCCGAAGTGCGCCGCGTTCGCGTCGAAGGAAAACAATGAGCGCGAACTTCCAGGACAGAATCGTCGGCGCGCTCAAGGGCGTGATCAACTCGCGTACCGGCTACGACGTCGTTGACTCGGAAATGGTGCGTGACATCGCCACGACCACCGACGGGAAAATCCGGCTCACTCTGCTGATGACAGCCGCCGATGACGCGCAGCTCCCAAAACAGGTTCGCGAAGCACTGCTGAAGATCGAGGGCGCAACTGACGTGAGAGTCGACGTGAAACCCGCCGACGATCCGGAAAGCGCGGCCGCTCAGAAAGGTATGAATCAGGTTCCGGCGGAGCCGGCTCCCAGGTCGCGCGCGCTTCCAGTGATGGGACAGGATGCGCCGGCGCCGAAGAACGTTCCGCCGCCGCAGACTCCGGTAGCGTATCCGAATCTTGGACACATTATCGCCGTGTCGAGCGGCAAGGGAGGGGTCGGAAAGTCCACCGTCTCGACGAACATCGCCATAGCTCTGGCAAAGCAGGGCGCGCGCGTTGGACTTATGGACGGCGACATCTACGGTCCGAACGTGCCGCGGATGATGGGAGTGAGCGAATCTCCGCCGGTGCGGAACGAGAAGATCGTCCCGCTCGAGGCGCACGGGGTGAAGCTGATCAGTCTCGGCCTGCTCATTGACCGCGACCAACCGGCGATCTGGCGTGGGCCGATCATAATGAAGATCGTGAATCAGTTCCTGCGCGACGTCGATTGGGGGCAGCTCGACTTTTTCATCGTCGATCTCCCGCCGGGAACCGGCGACGCGCAGCTCTCCCTCGTGCAGGCAACGCTCGTGGAGGGCGCGATCATCGTCACGACGCCGCAGGATGTATCCACCGGCGACGCGCTGCGCGGCGCGAAGATGTTCGAACGCGTCAACGTTCCGGTGCTCGGCGTGATCGAGAACATGAGCTACTTCATCTGCCCGCACTGCGACGAGAGAACGGCGCTGTTCGGGGAAGGCGGGGGAAAGCGGCTCGCCGATGAGCTCAATGTGCCGCTGTTGGGCGAGATTCCGCTCTACCAGCCGGTGATGTCAGGTGGAGACACGGGGGCGCCGATTGTCGTATCCGAGCCGGACTCGGCGGCGGGTAAAGCTCTTGCTGCGCTGGCTGAAAAGGTCGCCGGAATTTTTTCCGGCAAACCGGAAGCTTAGGCCGCGACCGGTTCCTTTCTCTCCTGGCGCTGGCGCCAGAAAGAGATGATCACAGCGCCAAAGCCAGTCATCACGGCGACGAACGTCACCGACGCGGCGAGGACGCGGAGGAGAGTGCCGACGACGGGCATCCAGGTGAACGCCGCGGCGACGATCCAGAGAGCGCTGAAGGCGAGGATGCCGCTCACGAGATAGCGGAGCTCATTGCCCGCCTGAGTCTCGGTTGCTTTCGATTCGCCCGAGATCGCGATGCCGGTGACCTGCGCTACGGCGAGGAATCCGAGAATGCCGATCCCGCCGACCACGACGAAGAATCCGGCGACGCCAATCGGGATAAACACGATCCCGATGATGGTGATCGCCATCAATATCACGAGTGCTACCAGCGCGGGTATCGTAGAGAGCCCGCCGAGAATCCCGGCGAGGAGCGATTTGCCGGCGTCGTTCGAAATCGTTCCGACGACGCGCTTGAGCTGGTCGCCGGCGTAGAACAGCGCCCACACGCCGAGTAGCAGCAGCGCGATGAGCCAGCCGATCGCGCTCTTGAGGGAACCGATTGTGGTGCGCGGGCGCATTCCGTAACCGATGCGAACGCCGGTGCCGCGCGGGCCTGCTTCCTTGATGACACCGAGGATGGTCCCGCCGTCGTTGCGAACCTTGCCGAGCATCGCGACAGCGGCCCCCCTGATGCGGCCGCCCTGATGGACGATGATGTCGCCGCCAATTGTCGTCGCCGCTCCGGCGACGTCACCATAGACATCGAGGTCGCCGTGGAGGATGAGAACCGATCCGCGTGAAACGGTGCCGGCGGGAATCGTCTGGCTTCCGCGGGCGACCATCGCGTACCGGGCGAGAACGCTGCGCGATTCGCGCGTGGCTGTCGTGACCTGCTGCGCCGCCGCGGCCGAAGCGGAGACGACGGTGGCGCCGACGAACAAGCCGAGCACGAATCCTTTCATCTAAGCCGCCTTCCTCTTCGCGATTTCAGCCGCGACCTTGATTCCCGAGTATCCGGCGACGAGTCCGAGGACCATCACCATATAGACAAGCGCGCTTTGCGCCGATCCGGCCTGCAGCGCTGTCATTACATCGCTGCCGAGGAAGTAGTTGCCGGTGGTCGCGCCGGCGATGCCGATGACGGTGCCGAGCTCGGCGCCGGCGGCGCCAAGAAGAACCGACAGGACATCGAGCTGCGCGAACAGAATCGAGACCGCGAAGAGAACACCGACCGTGGCCGGAACGCCGACCGCGACTCTCATCAGCTGGCGGCGGCGCGATTTCACAAGAGCGGAATCAGGCACGTGATGCCGTGCTCCGCCCTGGATCACCGAAAGTCTCGGCGGGGCGACGACGGCCAGCGGTGCCTCGGCGCCCTGGATCCGGACGCGCGACATCACCCGATCGGCGAACTTCGCCGAGGGGGAGAGGTAGGGCAGCCGCTGGATCTCGGCCGCGATCGGGATGAAATCTTCTGGGTAGTCTATCTCGGACACGTTTTCCTCACGATTGCCATACGGCGGATTTCGGAGTGGGTTTCAGGAAATTTTCGATGAGTTTTTGTGTTTCATCCTGACACGGGATACGCGCGGATTTTGGACTTTTCACAGGGCTCACAGACGTCATTTGACCCCTGCGAGAGCGTCTCTAAGCTCGGCCCGGGCGCGGTGGATATAAGTCTTCACGGTTCCGAGGGGGAGCTTGACGATTTCGGCGATCTCGTCGTAGGAATAATCCTCGACGTGGCGGAGCAGAATGCACGCCTTGTACTCGGGGCGGAGCTTGCCGATCGCTCGTTCAATTTGCTCGCCGAGCTCCTTTGATTCGAGCGCTTGGAGGGGAGATTCCCCGGCGCTGGCGAGGTCAATGGCGGTGGCGCGCTTGCTCTCGG
>JALYYD010000262.1 GCA_030946775.1 Gemmatimonadota bacterium | reverse complement strand
GCTCAGTAGTGCGGGCAGGGATCGCGCCGGCGGCCTGGCGGATCATCGCTTCAACCTTCGACTTGTCGAAATCGCCGACGGCGACGATTGCCATCAGATCGGGGCGATACCAGTCGGCGTAAAACTTCCGAAGCGTCCCCGGAGTGTAAGTCTCGAGAATGTTCTTGTCGCCGATCGGCAGACGGTTGGCGTAACGGGAGCCCGAGAAGAGAACCGGAAACCACTTCCGCTGCATTCTGTTGTCAGCGCCCTGCCCCAGCCGCCACTCCTCGATCACGACGGGACGCTCGAGCGCGATCTGAGATGAATCGAGCGACACCGATCCTGCCCACTCGGAGAGAATCTGAATTCCCTTCGCGAGCGCCACCGCGGTGTCGGTCGGGACGGTCAGCATATAAACCGTTTCGTCGAAGCTCGTGAACGCGTTCAGATCGGGACCGAATCGCATTCCCAGACCTTCGAGATAGCTGGAGAGCGCATTCTTCGGGAACTGCTTCGTACCGCGGAAGGCCATATGCTCGGTCATATGAGCGAGACCGAGCTGATTATCGTCCTCCTGCACCGAGCCGGCGTTGACGACGAGCCGGAGCTCGGCGCGCTTCTCCGGCTTGTGATTCTCGCGGATGTAGTAGCGCATTCCGTTCGACAGGACGCCGATCGTGACGGCGGGATCGAATGGAAGCGAATCGCCCGGAGACATTGGCGACTGCGCGGCGGCGGCAAGCGGGCCGGCCAGCAAGGCGAGTGAAGCAAGGACGATGTTCCTGAACATTCTCATCGTGAGCTCGAGGGTAAGAGTTTTACGTTATGGTTACGACGATTTTGCAGCGATCAGACTCGCATATAGTGCGGGGTCGGCGTTGGCGCCGCTAATCACACAGCAGGTGCGCTTCCCCTTGAAGCGATCGGGATCGGCGAGGATAGCGCCGATGCTCAACGCGCCGGTCGGCTCCGCTTTGAGATTGGCGAGGAGGAAGAGCATTCGAACGCCTTCGGCGATCTGCTCCTCACTGACCTCGATGACGCCCGCAATTCCCTTCTGGAGAATCCTCCAGTTGTTCTCGCCGACTTTCATCATTCGCGCGCCGTCCGCCATCGTGGTGGACTCGTCGGGGTCACCGAGGAGCTTACCGGCACGAATCGAATCGGCAAAATCATTCGAAAGCAGCGGCTCGGCAGCGATAATCCCCGTCTTCTTCCCCGCCTTCTGCGCGCCCTGGACGAGGCCGGACACGAGCCCGCCTCCGCCGATCGGGGCGATGATGTAGTCGAAGTCGAATCCGAGCGCAGTCAGCTCGTCGAAGAGAGTCGCATTGCCGTCAATGACGAGAGGATCGTCGTACGGGCTGGCGACGTACGCGTTCGGAAGCTTCTTCGACAGCTCGGCGAGGCGATCGAGGCGGCTGATCTTCTTGACGTCAACGAGATCCACTTCCGCGCCGTACTCACGCACCGCGTCAACCTTGATACTCGGCGCCTTATCCGGCATCACGACGGTGCATTTCTTCTTGAATAACGAAGACGCGTAAGCGATGGCCTGGCCGAAATTCCCCGACGACGCGCAGATGATGTGATCGTTGGGAACGGAGCGCGCGACGTTGTACGCAGCGCGAAACTTGAAGCTCCCCGTATACTGGAGCGTCTCGCTCGCCAGCGTGATGTCGAGGCCGAGGTGATTCTTGAGCCGGAGAGCGTCAACGATGGTCGTCGGGCGGGGCGTGATCATTCGGGCACGTCCTTTTTCAGAAAGCGAAGCAGAAAGGCCAAGACGAAAATGCCGATTCCGAGCCAACGCACAGTCGCGTTGTCGGATCGCATCCCTGCACCGATGACAATCGCGCCGGCGATGAATAGAGCGACCTTCACGGTGGTGATGTTCATATCGCCGCCGGGAGCTGGAGTTTTGTTCCCTCGTCGTCGGGGATGTCGAGAACCATTCGGAGGAGAGCGGTTGAATAGACCTTTCCCTGCGCGTCGGTCTTGAGTGAAAGAGTCCCGCCTCCGTCGAGGGCGCCGTGGAGCAGAAAATTGAGCGCCTTCAGATTTGGGAGGACGAACCGGTCCACTCCGCCTGTAATCATTCCATTGAAGTGATCGGCGACTCGTTTCTGCGTGAGCTCGCGCTCCAGCAGCGGAAACCACTCCGGCTTGAGCGCGATGACGCCGACGTTGGCGGTGTCGCCCTTGTCGCCGGAGCGCGCGTGGGCAATGTCGAGGAGACGTACCTTCACGAAAGAATCTCCACCTTCGGCGTGACAACGGTCTTGTCCACCAGCGCGGGCCAGTACGCGACGATCTCTTCGACCTTGGGGCGACCGCCGGCAAAGCCGGTGACACTGGGCGGGCCGTTCAAGACGAGAGGAGCGATCTCGCGGGTGAATCTTTCGACGGTGGCGCGATCGTTCGAGCGGACTCCAAAGCGCAGCTGCACTTCCGGCGCGTCGAATGATGAACCAGCGAGCGCGCCGTGCGTGGCGCCTGCGCCGACGTACTCGGTGAGAATCTTGTCGAACTTGAGACCGAGGCGGTCGAGGCGCTGGCGAAGAATGGCGTCGGCGGCCTTTGCCTTTTCGAGCGCTTCCGGCCACGAGTAGACCAGAGTCCCCACCGCCTTGTAGCCGGCCGAGTAGGCGATGGAAACCTTCAGCTTGTCCGTCGGCGGCGCACCAGTGATGCCGGTAACCTTGACGCGATTCTCTCCGTCGGCGGCGAGTTGGATCGAAGTGAAGTCCGCAACGACGTCGGGGGTGATGTACTCGTGCGGGTCACCCATCTCGTAGACGAGTTGTTCGGTCACAGACGGAACGGAAACGCGCCCACCGGTTCCTTTGTGCTTGGTGACGACGAAGGTGCCATCCGCCTTCGCTTCGACGATCGGGTATCCGACGTTCGCGAGGTCGGGAATCGATCTCCAATCGTAGAGGCAGTTTCCGCCGGAGCACTGCGCACCGCATTCGATGATGTGTCCGGCGATGATTCCGGCGGCGAGCTTGTTCCAGTCGTCGTCCTTCCACGCGAACTCGTAGCGGAGCGGCGCCATCGTGAGAGCGGTATCCGTCGAGCGGCCGGTGATGACGACGTTCGCGCCTTTGGTAAGCGCTGCTACGATCGGCACCGATCCGATGTACGCGTTCGCGGACAGAACTCGATCGCGTACAGTCGAAAGCGGCTCGCCCGTATCCATATTCGCCAGCGGATGTCCGACTGCGATCAGCTCATCGAGTCGTCCAAGAAGATCATCCCCGGTGACCACGCCGATCTTGAGCTTCCCCTGCGCATTGGCCTTCACGCCAATTTGCTTCACCACTTCGGCACAGGCGACGGGATTCACTCCTCCCGCATTCGCGATCACCTTCACTCCGCGCTCGACGACCGCCGGCAGTACAGCCTGCATCGCGCCGAGGAAGTCGCGCGCGTATCCGAGCGACGGATCGCGCTCCTTCTGCTTCTGCAGAATGGACATCGTCACCTCGGCGAGGTAGTCGAGCATCAGATAGTCGACCTGGCCCTGCTCGACTTGGCGCCGAGGCGCGTCGATGTCGTCACCCCAGAATCCCTGCCCTCCGGCAACGCGTACTATTTTTTCTTGCTCCTTCATTTCTCTCCGAGGTGCGCCGGCAATACGAAAGCGCCAAGGTGCGGGCCGGGATTGTTGAGCGAAGCGCGAAAAGCGAACGAAAGCACGTCGCGCGTTTCTTCAGGATAGATGATCGCATCCACGAATCCGCGCGCGGCGGCATAGCGCGCGTCGAGCTGATGCTCGTAGTCGGCGCGCATCTCATTTACGGAATCGGTGACTTCCTTCGCGGCTTCGCCGCCCTTTTTCTTCGCTGCGTCGAGAGCGGGGCCGTGCACGGCTTGGATCGCGGACTCGCCCTCCATCACCGCCATTCTTCCCGTCGGCCAGCTGAAGATGAAATCGGGATCGAAGCCTTGTCCCGCCATCGCGTAGTAACCGGCGCCGGAGGCGTGATTGATGGTGAGCACGATTTTCGGGACGCGCGTCGTCGCCATCGCCTCTACGAATCTCGCGCCGGCGCGGATGATCCCCGCGTGCTCGGCTTCGGCGCCGACCATAAAGCCGGAGACGTCCTGCACGAAGAGGATCGGAACGCCAGCGCGGTCGCAGCGGTCAATGAAGTACGCGACCTTTTCGGCGCTCTCGGGATAAATGATCCCGCCGAAGCGCGGCTTCTCGCCCGGGCGCCCCTTGATAAGCCCGCGCTGATTCGCGATGACACCAATCGCGATTCCGCCGATGGATGCGTCGCCGCAGATCATTTCCTTGGCAAGCGATCCCTGGAACTCCTCGAGCTTTCCGTCGTCGAGAATCGCGGCGAGCACCGGATGGACATCGTACGACATGCGATGGTCGGTGGGGAGCAAATCGTAGAGCTGTTCGGCGACGGCGTCGCGCTTGGAGCTCTTCCCCGACTTCGTCGGTTTTGATTCCGGAGCGGCGCCCGCGGGATTTTGAGGACCGTGCGGAAGCGCTTTGACCAGATCGCGGATCTTGGCGATGCACGACTCGTCGTCGTCGAGCGCGTAGTGCGCAACGCCGCTGATCTCGGTGTGCGTGATTGCTCCGCCCAGTGTTTCCGCGTCAACGACTTCACCGGTGGCGCCCTTCACGAGGTTCGGGCCGCCGAGTCCCATGAAGGAAGTTCCCTTCACCATCAGGATCACGTCGGAGAGCGCGGGGAGATACGCGCCGCCGGCGACGCACTGCCCCATCACCGCCGCGATCTGCGGGACGTGGAGGTAGCGGCGCATTATCGAGTTGTAGTAAAAGATGCGCGCCGCGCCGTACTGCCCCGGGAATACTCCGCCCTGATATGGGAGATTCACGCCCGCGGAATCCACCAGATAGATGATCGGAATGCGGCAGCGCATTGCGATCTCCTGGGCGCGGAGAATCTTCTTGATCGTCTCAGGCCACCACGATCCCGCTTTCACTGTCGCATCGTTGGCGACGACGACGCATTCGCGACCCTCGACGGTGAGAAGACCGGTGACGACACCGGCGGCGGGCGCCTGTCCGTCGTACTGGTCGTACGCGACGAGGAGGCCGATCTCGATGAATTTGGAATCGGGATCGCGGAGGAGATCGACGCGCTCCCGCGCGGAGAGCTTTCCCTGATCGTGGAGTTTCTGTAGGCGCTTGGCGCCGCCTGCTTCGCGAAGCTTGTCCTCGAGTGCGCGAACTTCAGCGCTCAATTCGCGCAGTCTGCTCATCTCAGGCTTCCTGCTTTTCGCGCTCCGCGAACCAACCGTTGATGTAGTCCACGAGCTCGGACGTCGGAGTGCCGGGACCGAAGAGCTTGCCGATGCCGCGCGCCGTGAGGGTGTCCATATCCTCTTTCGGGATGATGCCGCCGCCCGTGATGAGTACGTCGTCGCGCCCCGCCTCGCGAAGCAGATCCTGAACACGCGGAATGAGCGTCATATGCGCGCCGCTCAGGATGGAGAGGCCGATGACATCGGCGTCTTCCTGTACGGCGGCGGTGGCGATCATCTCCGGCGTCTGATGCAGCCCGGTGTAAATGACTTCCATTCCGGCGTCGCGGAGTGCGGCGGCGACGACCTTCGCGCCGCGATCGTGTCCGTCGAGGCCGGGTTTGGCGACTAGAACTCTGACTGGTCTCATTGCAGGCTCAAAGTTAGCGGGATGGACGGTGTCGGCGATACCCAACTGGTGCGATTCATACCACTAGTTGTGCTGCGCAATACCCCATAAGGCCAAGCACCGCGTCAGCAGCAACATTTGTTAGGCGACGCGCAACGGCTTGATGCGCGCAACGTCGCCCTTGAGGGCGCGGCTGGCATCCCAGAGATCCACCGCTCGTTGAGCGTTCAACCAGAATTCCGCGGAGTTGCCAAAAACGCGAGACAGGCGGATTGCCATTTCAGGACTCAGCGCTCTACGTCCACGCAGGAGTTCATTGACCGACTGACGCGAAACGCCGGCGGCTTCTGCGAGGCCAGCTACTGTAAGCCCATACTCCGGGAGGAAGTCTTCACGCAGCATCTCACCCGGGTGAGTGGGTCGGCGAGTCATCGTTCGAGTATTCAGAATAGTCATTGGTTCCCCTGTCTAGTGATAGTCACAGACCTCGACATCGTATGCATCACCGTCAACGAAACGAAAACAAATTCGCCATTGGTCGTTGATCGAGATCGAATGCTGGCCCTTCCGGTTACCCTTGAGCGCGTGCAGCCTGTTTCCTGGCGGCACATTCAAGTCTTCCAAGCGCGCAGCCAGATCAACGTACTCAAGTTTTCGCGCGGCTCGATCAGCGACGTCCGAGGGAAAGCGTTTCGCGCTAGCGCGGAGGAAAAGGTCACGCGTGCGCTTGTCGGCGAACGTTTTGATCACCATCCATAATGTAGCGCGTCACGTGACACAGGTCAAGACGCTGTCAGGGGTGTCGCCCTAACGCCCCCAGCTCTGCTGCGAGCGAATCAAGTAAACGCGAGCGAAGCGAGCAATCAATAAATCGCTCGTCTGCAGGAGCGTTCGTTAGCCGGATGCCAATGGAAGCTCGAACGACTTAGTCCAGACGATTTGGGTCTCCCCCGGGATGTCGGGATAAGCCGCCGGGTCGATGCCGAGAATGCTGTAGCCCGCATTAGCGTACAACTGGCAGGCGGCGACATTGATGTCCTGCGTTTCCGCGATCATGCCGCCGCACCCCGCCTCCCGCGCAGCCAAGCCGGCCGCGTCAAGCAGCGCGCGCCCGATCCCGCGGCCCCGGGCCTCCGGCGTGACCCGGACATCCCAGAGGAGTGCGAACGGGGTATCTCCGCCCAACCGCGCAACGTCGGCGGGTTCGACAATCACGACGGCGCCGCCGACGCGTCGGCCGTGATCGTATGCTGCGAGGAAGTGAGCGCGATCGACCGCAAATCGCGCGTGCCATCCGTCCGGACCGTTTCCCGGGATCGCGTCGTAGTCTTTGCGAAAAGCGGGACTGACGACACGACGTGGCAGCGGATGCGGCGCCGCGCCCGCGCTCACCGGGCCGATTGCCTCGCGCACCTCGAACGCAGTGACAGTCGCAGCGTATTCGGTGAGCGACGGATGGTTCTCGCGGCGTACCTCGACTGACACTGGAGTGTGTATTCCGGCTAACTATTGATTAGGCTGCTTACCTATGCTGCGGAGAAATTGCAAAACGCGGTGGACAGCTATCAAGCGACTTAACGCCTCGCCACCAGCACCATCTCGCTCGATGTGCGCCTGAGCGGTCTGTCGGCCCACCCGTCGTACGCCTGCTCGACGATCAATCCCGCATCAGAGCACAGCTCGGCGAGTCGCGACGCCGTATAGAGCCGAATCTGATGACTGCGCTGCCCCTGCTTTGACCCGCGCTTCCATTGCGAGTGAACCGTGAGCAATCCCGACAGCGGATCAAACTCCCGCTCCTGCGCGATCAGAGTCCCGTCGCTCGTCGTCCACCAATCCTTGGAGAGAAAGCGCGCCATCACCCCGTCGCGGCTGCCGCCGTGCCAGACGAGTATTCCGCCCGGCTTGAGGACGCGCGAAAACTCGTGGATCGCCTTCGCATCTTCCTTGGGATGCGCGAAAAACCCGAACGATGTGAAGAGATCGATTACTGCGTCGAACTTCCCTTTCCACTTCGCAGGCAGCTTCCGCATATCGCCGCGCGTGTAGCGGAGATTCTTCCCCGTGCCGCGCTTCTTCGCAGCGGCGAGGAGATGCGCCGAGTAGTCGAGGCCGTCTACATCATATCCGGCTTCGGCGAGAAGATGCGCGTGCCGCCCTTGCCCACACGGCACATCAAGAATCCTCGCGCTCGTCGGAAGCTCCATTATCTCGATCAGGCGGCCGATCTCCCTCCGGTCATTCTCGAGATCGAATATCGGCTCGTACTCCCGGAGATAATGGGAGTCGAAGGCGTTCTCCCACCACTCCTGGGTCCGGCTCAGAAGAACACCGGCTCCCTGTACGCGCCGAACACTTCTTCCATCGCGGCGCGGATCTCATAGAGGGTGCAGTACGCGCGGGCGCAGTCGAGAATATGAGGAATCAGATTCTCCGTCGTCTTCGCGGCGTCGCGCAGCTCGCCGAGCCGTTTCTTCACCAGCTCCGAATCACGCTCGGCGCGCAGCTTGGCGAGCCGCTCGCGCTGCTCCTTCTCCGTGTCACCGATCTTGAGCAGCTCGATCTTGAGCTCCGGCTCGTCGGTGACGAACTCGTTCACGCCGACGATCACTCGGCGATGCTGCTCGATCTCCCACTGCTGCCGCGCGGCGGACTCGTTGATCTTCCGCTGCAGCCAGCCGGTCTCGAGACCGCGCACTACTCCGCCGACTTCCTCGATCTGCTTGAACAACGACTCCGCCTCGTTCTCGAGCTGCGTCGTCAGCGCCTCGACGTAGTAGGAGCCGCCGAGCGGGTCGATAACGTTCGGGACGCCGCTCTCGTAAGCGAGGATCTGCTGCGTGCGAAGCGCGACCTGCACCGACTCTTCCGTCGGCAGCGCCAGCGTCTCGTCCATCGAGTTCGTGTGCAGCGACTGCGTTCCGCCGAGCACCGCCGCCATCGCCTGGTACGCGACGCGGACGATGTTGTTCATCGGCTGCTGCGCGGTGAGCGTCACGCCGGCGGTCTGCGAGTGGAAGCGCATCATCCACGAGCGCGGATCCTTGGCGCCGTAGCGCTCCTTCATATGACGCGCCCAGATGCGGCGGGCGGCGCGGAGCTTGGCGATCTCCTCGAAGAAATCGTTGTGGATGTCCCAGAAGAACGAAAGCCGCGGCGCAAAGCTGTCCACATCGAGGCCGCGGGCAATTCCGCGCTCGACATAGGTGAACCCGTCAGCAAGCGTGAACGCCAGCTCCTGCGCCGCCGTCGCTCCCGCCTCTCTTATATGGTAGCCGGAGATGGAAATCGTATTCCACTGCGGCGCGTGCGTCGCCGACCACTCGAATGCATCCACGATCAGCCTGAGCGCGGGCTCGATCGGATAGCACCACGCGTGCTGCGCCATATACTCTTTCAGAATGTCGTTCTGAATCGTGCCGCGCAGCTTCGACGAATCGATGCCGTGCTTCTCCGCCGCGGCGATGTAGAAGCAGTAAAGAATTACCGCCGGCCCGTTGATCGTCATCGACGTCGAGACCTGATCGAGCGGAATTCCGTCGAACAGCATCTCCATATCGGCGAGCGATGAGATAGCAACGCCGCACTTGCCGACTTCACCTTCGCTGCGCGGATGATCGGAGTCGTAGCCCATAAGCGTCGGGAAATCGAACGCTACCGAGAGTCCGGTCTGACCGTGCGAAAGCAGGAATTTGTATCTCTCGTTCGTATCGCGCGCCGATCCGAATCCTGCGAACTGGCGCATCGTCCACAGCCGGCCTCGATAGCCGCTGGCGTGGATGCCACGCGTGTACGGATACGATCCCGGTGCGGGCAGTGCCTCTGCGCCCGTCTCGGCCGCATCGAGCGGGGTGTACAGCGGCGCCACTTCACGGGCCGAGTTGGTGAATGCAATATCGCGCAGCTCACCCTTCGCGTAGCGCTTCCGCCACGCTTCTACTTCGGCGCGGAGCTGGGCCATTTCCGGCGTGTCGGGAGCGTCGCCGTTCGACGCGCTCTCCGCGCCTGCTGACTTCGTCTTCGGATTGTCTTCAAGAGTCGTCATCGTGTTCCCTTGCCTCGCTCCGATGAAATCAGCCCCGCGCTCTCGCCGAGGATCTGCTCAGCGGCGTTGAACGGAGTCGTCGTTCTCTTCTCGATGTCCGGCAGCATTCGTTCCAATCTTTGACGGGTCGCCTCGTCGGACCAGATGCGCCCGCGAAATGAAGATTCGACAAGCTCCATCACCCTTTCGCGCGTTCTCTCGCGTCTGCGCTCGGCGAGCCGGCCCGTCCGCTCAAGATAAGCGAAGTGCCTGTCGAGCGCGTCCGCCAGCTCGTCGATTCCCTTCCCGTCGCGCGCAATGGCGCTGAGCACGGGCGGAGTCCATTCGTCTGACTCCGTCTTCGCCGCATCGCGGGCAATTTTGGCCGGATTGACGCTCTTCAGCTCGACACCGTGATGCGCAGGCATACTCCCGAACGACACGCCCTTTCTGAGACCGAGCATCAGCTCGACGTCATTGCGGAGTCGGTCGGCGCCGGGGCGATCCGCTTTGTTGACGACAAAGATGTCGGCAATCTCCATCACACCCGCTTTCAGAGTCTGGATAGCATCTCCCGATTCGGGGACAAGCACAACGACCGTCGAGTCCGCGGTGCGGGCGACGTCGAGCTCCGACTGCCCGACGCCAACCGTCTCGATGATGATGCGGTCGAAGCCGAATGCATCGAGAACATCGGCTACCTCACGCGTTGCCGCCGCAAGGCCGCCGAGCGATCCGCGCGTTGCCATCGAGCGGATGTACACGCCATCGTCAAGGGCGACTGCTTCCATTCGCACCCGGTCACCCAGCAGAGCGCCCCCGGTGAACGGCGAAGTAGGATCGACGGCGAGAACGCCGACCTTGAATCCTGCCTTCCGGTAGTTCGCGACGAGCAGCGCGGTGACGGTGCTTTTCCCTGCGCCAGGAGGTCCAGTGATCCCGATGCGTCGTGCGCGTCCGGTGCGCGAGTGAAGCGCGCCGAGCAATTCGTCGTATCCGGAGCGGTGGTTCTCGACGACGCTCACAGCCCGCGCGAGCGCCGGAACCTTCCCGGCATCGAACGAAGCGAGCAGCTCGGCGTTAGAGCGCGGCAACGATCTCCTCCTGCCGGCGCCACATCGCCGATGAAATTCGCGAATCTCCTTCAGGGTGGTCGCGACCGAGCACGTGCAGCACGCCGTGAACGACGAGGCGCAACACCTCTTCCTTCGCGCTGAGCTTCTGCCGCTTCGCGTTCGCGCGCGCGACTTCGGGACAGATGTAGATGTCGCCGAGCGTCGCCGAGCCGCCGGAGGGATTCTGGAACGCGAAGGAGATGACGTCGGTAACGGAGCGCTTCTGCAGATACTTCGAGTTCAGCTTCTTCATCGCTGTTGTTCCGACGAAGGCGATGGAAAGCAGCGCCGAGTCAGCGCGCTCACACTCCAGAGTAGTGACAGCCGCGCGCCGGATATCCGCCTCCGATACCGGCAGCTTTTTCACCGTCGAGGAGACGGCGATCCAGATTCGGTCGCTGCGCGGCGATGCGGCCCGCTTCGCCTTAGATACCCGCGTCTTCGGCGTAGGCTTTGATGATTTCGCGGACGAGGCGATGGCGCACGACGTCCGCTTCGGTGAGATAGTAGAAACCAATCCCCTCGATGCCGGGGAGAATTCTCTCCACCTGCACCAGTCCTGAATCTTCGCGCTTCGGCAGATCTATCTGCGTTTTGTCGCCGGTGATCACAGTGCGCGAGTTCACGCCGAGCCGCGTTAGGAACATCTTCATCTGCGCCGGCGTCGCATTCTGCGCTTCATCGAGAATCACGAATGCGTCGGAGAGCGTCCGGCCGCGCATGTACGCCAGCGGCGCGATTTCGATCGTGCGCGTCTCGAGCGCCTTCTGCACACGTTCCTGCGGCATCATATCCTCGAGCGCGTCGTACAACGGACGCAGATACGGATCCACCTTCGCCTGCATGTCGCCGGGGAGAAAGCCGAGGCTCTCGCCCGCTTCGACCGCCGGACGCGCGAGCACGATGCGGCGGACTCTCTTCCGCGACAGCGCATCAACGGCGGCTGCGACGGCGAGATAGGTCTTTCCCGTTCCCGCGGGGCCGATTCCGACGACGATGTCGTTCTCGGCGATCAGCTTCATATACTCTGCCTGACCGTTCGTCTTCGGCTGAATGATTTTTCGGACACCGGGAAGAACGATGCGCGTGCCGGAGCCGTCGTCGGTGCCGTTGCCGTTCCGCGGGCCGTCTATCGCCATCCTCAGAACGTCGTCGGCGGTGAGCGGCATCCGCTGCTTGGCGGCATCGATCATCCGCTGTGCGACGGGCATCGCCTTCGCTACCGCGTCATTGCCGCCCGTGAGGGTGAGCGTGTCGCCGCGAAGCGAAACGCGCGCGCCGGTCTGCCGCGTCAGCTCGACGAGATTCTCGTCGTTGACGCCGGCAAGTGTGAGCATGTCGGCGCCCTCGGTGGACAACCGCTGAATTGTTGTTTCTTCCGTCACTATGTCCCTTTCACCTCTATGTGCAGGTCACGAAGCTCCTCGGCCGAGAGCGGCGAGGGAGCATCGTCGAACAGTGATCTCGCGGTCGTCGTCTTTGGAAATGCAATCACGTCGCGCAGCGACGGCGCGCCGGCGAGCATCATCGCCAGTCGGTCGAAGCCGATCGCGATACCGCCGTGCGGCGGCGCGCCGGACTTGAGGGCGTCGAGCAGAAATCCGAATCTCGCCTTCGCCATCTCGTCGCTGATGCCTAGCGCCGTGAACACGCGGGCTTGAACCGCCGAATCGTGGATACGGATACTCCCGCCGCCGAGCTCTGTTCCGTTGAGAACGACGTCGTACGCGAGTGCGCGGACCTTCTCCGGCGCCGTCTCGATCAGATGCTCATCGTTGGGATGCGGGGAGGTAAAGGGATGATGCACCGACGTTAGCGCGCCGCGCTCGTCGTTCGCGAACAGCGGAAAGTCGGTGACCCAGAGGAAATTGAGCTTGTTCTCCGGGATGACTCCGGTGCGGATCGCGACATCCTGACGCACGCGATCGAGCGACGTCGATGTCACCGTCTCCGAGCCGGCCACGAGCAGGCACAGGTCGCCCTCGTTCAGCGCCAGGCGCTGCTTCGCGGCCTCGTCGAGGAACTTCGCAGCGGGACCTTCAATGCCCTCCGCGGATCTCTTAAGGCGCAGCAGTCCGCCCGCGCCGCCCGTCTTGGCAATCGCCTCGATCTCGTCCACCTGCTTTCTCGAAAGCGTCGCGCCACCCGGAATGCGAATTCCGCGAACGCGTCCCCCGCTGTTGAGCACCGATGACGTGACGGTGAATTCGGAGCCGGCGAAGATCTGACCGGCATCGAAGATCTTGAGATCATAGCGCAGATCGGGACGGTCTATTCCATACCCTTCGACCGCGTCCGCGTAAGTCATCCGCGCGTACTTCGGTTCGATTTCGAAACCCGCCTCACGGAACAGCGGCAGAAACATAGCCTCCGTGAGCTCCATTATGTCTTCGGCGCCGACGAACGATGCCTCGATGTCTATCTGCGTGAACTCGGGCTGGCGGTCGGCGCGCAAATCCTCATCGCGGAAGCAGCGCGCGATCTGGAAGTAGCGATCGAATCCGCTCACCATCAGCAGCTGCTTGTATAGCTGCGGCGACTGCGGCAGCGCGTAGAACTCGCCGCGATGGACACGGCTCGGGACGATGTAATCGCGCGCGCCCGACGGGGCCGGCTTGCTGAGTATCGGCGTCTCGAGCTCGAGGAATCCGCGCGAGTCGAGAAAATTCCTCGTCACCTGCTGGAGCCGATGGCGCAATATGAGATTCGCCTGCAACTCGGCGCGGCGGAGATCGAGATGACGATGTTTGAGGCGCAGCTCCTCGGACGCGAGCTTCTCGCCCTTGCCGATTGCGACGGGAATCGCCGGCGCTTCGGCGTGGGAGAGGATCGTCAGTGAGGAGCCGTGCACCTCGATCTCACCGGTGACCATTTCCGTGTTGCGCATCTCGCCGGGCCGTAGCTCCACGTCTCCAGAAACTTCGATGACGGTTTCCTGTCCTAGCGATGCGGCAAGCGCGATGACATCGGCAGAGGACCAGCGCGGATCAAACGAAACCTGAACCAATCCGGCGCGATCGCGTAAATCGACGAACACGAGGCCGCCAAGATTCCTGACGCGGTGGACCCAGCCGCCAAGCGTTACCCGCTGGCCGGCGTGCGCGGCGCGAAGCTCACCGGCGAGGTGAGAGCGCTTGGAGGTGGCGAAGAGAGAGTTTTGGGTCAGATCGAATGGTTCATTCGCGAGTGGTTAAATTTAGCGCTGGCATACACTTGGTGGAAGAAGTTGCAGCAGACGAAAGACATCGAATCACCCGCGAAAACGAATCTCCTCAACCTCACCCCTGACAGGGCTGAGGAAGAGGTGCGCGCGTTCATCAACGAGATCGGCGAGAAGCCATTCCGGGTGGGCCAGATCGCGCGTCACCTGTGGACAGCGCCGGTCCCCGATTTCGCATCGATCAGCACGATTCCGGCTGCGCTGCGGGAGTCGCTAACGGGCAAGTTCTCGCTCCCCCGCCTCGAGCTGGCGATGCGTCAGAAATCCGCCGATGGCACGGAGAAGTTTCTGTTCCGTCTTCAGGACGGCGAGTTCATCGAGACGGTCGCCAT
>JALYYD010000254.1 GCA_030946775.1 Gemmatimonadota bacterium | reverse complement strand
TCGCTGGCGCCGAAGCGCTCTTTCATTATCCGCGCGTACAGTCGGCGGGCGGCGCGGAACTTCGCCGCCTCCTCGAACAGGTCGCTGTGCGATGCGAAAAAGAACGACAGGCGCGGCGCGAACTTGTCAACTTCGAGCCCGGCCTCTATCGCGCGCGCCACGTATTCGATCGTGTTCGCGAGCGTGAACGCGAGCTCCTGCACCGCCGTGGCTCCCGCTTCGCGAATGTGATACCCGCTGATGGAAATCGGATTCCAGTTCGGCGTCTCCTTCGCGCAGAAGCGGAACACCTCGGCGATCAATGCCAGACTCGGCCCCGGCGGGTACACGTACGTCCCACGGGCGATGTACTCCTTGAGGATGTCGTTTTGGATTGTCCCGCTCAGCTTGTCGCGCCCGATTCCCCGCTCTTCGGCGACGACGATGTACATCGCCAGCAGCGTCGCCGCGGTGGCGTTGATCGTCATCGATGTGGAAACGGTGTCGAGCGGAATTCCGTCGAGCAGCGCGTGCATGTCCTCGACGCTGTCGATCGCGACGCCGGCGCGCCCAACTTCGCCGAGCGACCGCGGAGAATCGGAGTCGAGCCCCATCTGCGTTGGAAGATCGAACGCTACCGAGAGTCCCGTCTGCCCGGCGTCGAGGAGGAGATGAAAGCGCTTGTTCGTGTCGCGCGCCGTTCCGAATCCCGCGTACTGGCGCATCGTCCAGAGGCGCCCGCGGTACATCGTCGGCTGAACGCCGCGAGTGAATGGATACGCGCCGGGATTCGCGAGCTCTTCGCCGTAGCTCTCGATTCCGTCGTCCGGGCCGTACGATGTTTGGAGCGGAATCCCCGACGGCGTCGTGCGCTCGCCGGGGGGTGGCTTACTCATTCACGCGCCGACTGCGCCAACGCCGGCGATGGGGGTCTTGCGATCGCCGCCGCCGAGGATCGCGACTGCGGCATCAACATCGCTCTTGCTGCCGATGTAGAGCGGAGTGCGCTGATGCAGCTCGGTGGGATCGATGTCGAGGATGCGACGGGTTCCATCCGTTGCCGCTCCGCCGGCCTGCTCCACGATGAAGGCGAGCGGGTTACCCTCGTAGAGGAGACGGAGTTTTCCCTTCGGGCTCTTTTTGTTGGCGGGATAGGCGAACAATCCGCCGCCGAGGAGGTTGCGATGGAAATCGGCGACGAGCGACCCGACGTACCGCGTGTTCATTCCGGAGCGCGTACCGTCAACCCCACGGTAGTATTGCATCAGCTTCTTCACCGGATCATCCCACATGTCCTGATACGAGTCGTTCACCGAGAGATACCGCCCCGTCTCGGGGATGCGGATGTTCGGATGCGAGAGAAGGAACTCACCGAGTGAAGGATCGAGCGTAAATCCGTGAGCGCCCTGGCCGGTGGTGTAGACGAGCATCGTGCTCGAGCCGTAAATGACGTAGCCGGCGGCGACCTGACGGCGGCCCGGCTGCAGCATGTCCTCGATCTCGCCGTGCGCGCCACGCGTGATCTTCTTCACCACGGAAAAGATCGTTCCCACCGGGACGTTCACGTCGATGTTCGAGGACCCGTCGAGCGGATCGAACAGCAGGCAGTATTTTCCGCAGCGGAACCGGTCGGGTATGGGGATGATGTCCGGCTCCTCCTCGGAAGCCATCGCGCACAGGCGGCCGCCGTGGTCGAGCGCCTTGACGATGATCTCATTGGCGAGGACGTCGAGCTTCTGCTGGATTTCACCGTGGACGTTCTCTTCATCGGTGGCGCCGAGGATGTCGGCGAGGCTGGCGCTGCGCACCTTGTTGGCGATCATCTTCGCCGCCAGAGCAAGATCGTAAAGAATGCCGGAAAGCTCACCGGTCGCTTCCGGGTGGAGCTTCTCCTGCTCGATGATGTAACGGTCAATCGTTACAACGGATGTTGCGGTGTGCTTTACCACGTTACGCGCCTCCGTCGGGGTCGGTCGCATTCAATCGGAGCCTGATGGCGGAAAATCGCCGGGCGTCCACTTCGTAGGGATTAGCCCGGTATCCGCGTCTGATGGACTGCCAAAGATAGCGGGCCGGGAATGTTTTGCGCTCCCGAAATTGGTGGACGTGCCGCAGCTCGTGCAAGAGGAGAGCTTCGTCGAGCTCCTCGCTCCGATGGAGGAATATCGTGCTCCCCAGCGTGATGCCGGCAACGTGCGACGCGCCGAGCGCCCAACCACCGATGCGGAGCGGAATCCCTCCCACCCTGAAGCGTGCTTCCCCCAGCTCCGGAAAGCGGCGCGTCAGTTCCTCGGGGAGGGCGATCTTACGTCCGGCGAGCGCGTGGATGACCCTGCGTGCAATTCCCATTTCTCTCCGTGAGCTTGCATCTCGATAGTGCGTCCGTCAGTCGTCGCGACAATCGTGCCCAATTCGTCGGTGCGCAGCACTTCGGCGCCGGCGAGCCGGAGCGCTCGTATGATGTCCGGACTGGGATGGTGATACAGGTTGTGCGCTCCGACCGAGATCAGCGCGGCGCGCGGCTGGACGGCGGCGAGGAAGGCATCGCTGGTGCTCGTCGCGCTGCCGTGGTGGCCGACTTTCAGAATGTCGGCGTGCAGCTCCTCGCGGGAATGAGCGAGGAGCCAGTCTTCCTCGGGTTTTTCCGCATCGCCGACGAGAAGAAAACGGACCGAGCCATAGCTGACCACGGCGATCGTGCTGGCGAGATTGGGGTCGTGCAGCGAAACCGTCCAGGAAGAATCGGGAGCGAGAAAGCGCACGCTGACCCCGTCAACGTGGAGATCGCTCCCCGGATGCACCCGGTGCCAGGCGACACCCTCGCTCTTCGCGCTGCGAAGCGACGCGATGTACGCCAGCGACCCGCCGGCGAACGCCGCGTCCCAATAATCGCGCGGATGCAGAGAGCGCAGCACGCTCGCCGCTCCGCCGACGTGATCGGTGTGCGGGTGCGAGAGCACGAACGTCTGCAGCGTTCCGCCGCGATGCTGCACATACGGCGTGATGACGTTTCGCCCCGCGTCGCCGGTGGCCCACGCCGGACCGGCATCGAACAGAATCCAGTTGCCGCGGTCGGTGCGAACGAGAACCGCGTCCCCCTGCCCCACGTCGAGCATGTGCAGCTCGATTCTCCCCGGCATCGGAGCTGGAAGCGCCGGCAGCCAGACGAGCGCCGAGAGTGAGGCCACAGCCGCGATCGCCGGTCTCATCGGAAAGCGGCTCGACGCGGCGATGATACCAGCAACGACTGCCCCGCCGGCGAGAATCGCGGCCGGCATCGTGGTGGCGACAGTCACGGAGGCAAAGGGCGCGGCCGCCGACATCGAGGCGATCCCGCTGAAGAGAGCGAGCAG
>JALYYD010000242.1 GCA_030946775.1 Gemmatimonadota bacterium | reverse complement strand
GATCCGGAAGCGGCGGCGCTCTTCGCGCTTTCGGGCAGGTCGGCCGATCTCGTGACGGTGAAGGGACGGCGGCTGGTGGAGAAGGGGATCACTGCCGCGCCGATCGCCCCGCTCCTTCATTCGGTCTCCGCCGCTTCGGCCGCGCTTCACGCCTGGGCAGAGGTGCACGGCGGGTAGATAGGCCGGGAGTGGATGGGTATCTTCAGGGCGAACAGTCATCCGGTGAGCTGATGAATCAGAGCGACGTGCGGTACAGAATCTGGCGCGATGGAAAGTTCGTGAATTGGGAGGATGCGACCATTCACGTCGTCAGCCACGTCGTCCATTACGGCTCGAGCGTGTTCGAGGGCATTCGCTGCTATGCTACGCCCGACGGTCCCGCCGTTTTCCGTCTCAACGAGCATATGCGCCGGTTCCACGACTCCTGCCGCATCTACCGGATGCCGCTCGCGTACTCCGCCGAGCAGCTTGCGCAGGCGGCTGTTGAGGTCGTGGCTGAGAACAAGCTCCCGCACTGTTACCTTCGCCCTGTCGCGATGCGCACCGGCGAGCAGATGTCGGTGAATCCAACCGGCACGCCGATCGAAGTGTTCATCATCCCGCGCACGTGGGGCCGCTACCTCGGCGATGACGCGCTCGCGAACGGCGTTGATGTCGGTGTCTCGACGTGGCGCCGCGCGGCGCCGGATACGATTCCCGCTCTGGCGAAGGCTGGCGGCAACTATCTCAGCTCGACGCTGACGAAGATGGAAGCGAAGGCGAACAGCTACGCCGAGGGGATCATGCTCGATTCGTTCGGGTTCATCTCCGAAGGAAGCGGCGAAAATCTATTCCTCGTCCGCGACGGGAAGCTGTACACTGCATCGGTGGGATCGGGGATACTGCACGGTATCACGCGCGATTCTGTGATGCGCATTGCTCGCGACATGGGGCTCGAAGTCGTCGAACAGTCGCTGCCGCGCGAGATGCTGTACATCTGCGACGAGATGTTCTTCACCGGAACCGCGGCTGAGATCACGCCGATCCGCTCGGTGGATCACATCGAAGTCGGGAACGGAAAGCCCGGTGAGATCACGCTCGCGATTCAGAAGACGTACATGGACATCGCGACGGGGATGGCGAAGGACAAGTACGGGTGGCTGACGAGAGTTCCGGGCGGGGTGAAGGGGAAGTAGAAGCAACTGAAAACCGAACACGGGCCCAGTGCTCAGCTGAGCAGCTCGTAGCCCCTCAGTCAACTACTCGGTGACTTCACGGGCGCCGCACCGAAAAAGTGCAACGACAAGTCAGCATTGCCGTGACTGACCAGCTTGCAGCTTATCGGCTGAGCACTGGGCACGCGTTCAGTTGCAGTTGCAGTGTGGGGCGGCGCCCGCCTGCCAACAAATGGCTATCTCCCCTCATGCACCGACCACTATATTTGAGGGGCATTACTCACCCTGCCGGTTCGGAGGTGTCAGTGATCGTTGGCTGTCTCGCACTCAATGCTTCCTTTGAGCCATTGACGATGGTTCCGCTCCGTCGCGCACTGCGTCTGGTGATCGACGGCAAGGCGGAGATCGTCGAGGCGGACGCCGATCGCGTCGTGCGCTCGGAGCGCCTGACCATTCCCCGGCCCGCGGTGATTCGCCTGACGCGTTTCATCCACGTCCCGCGCCGCTTCCGCCGCCAGGTCACCAACACCTTCCTCTTCGCCCGCGACCGGTATCGCTGCCAGTACTGCGGACGGATGCAGATGGAGCTGAAGCCGCGCGAGTCGCTCACGCGCGATCACCTGATTCCGCTCTCGCGCGGCGGATCGAACGACTGGACGAACGTCGTCACCGCGTGCAGCCAGTGCAATACGCGGAAAGCGAACAGCCTGCCGAGCGAGATCGGGATGCACCCGATGCACGCGCCGGTCGAGCCGCACTTCGTGCACCTGAGCTGGGCGGTGCGCCGGCTTACTCCGACACAGGCGCGGTACATCAGGATGTTCTACGGTGAGGAGACGCTGCACCATCTCGAGGAGCTGGAGCACAAGAGTCCGAGGCCGGTGGCGCTTCACTCGTAGCTGCAACTGCAAACTACAAGATGCAACTGAACGCGTGCCCAGTCTCGGAACTACAACTGAACGCGTGCCCAGTGCTCAGCTAATCAGCTGAAAGCTGGTCAGTCACCGCAATGCTGACTTGTCGTTGCACTTGTCGGCGCCGCGCACGTGAAGTCGCCGAGCATTTGACTGACTAGCTCCGAGCTGCTCAGCTCAGCACTGGGCACGCGTTCCGTTGCCGTTGCAGTTGCCGTTGCAGTTGCCGTTACGGTCTAAACCCCCCCGACCTCGCCTCGTAGTGCCTCTTCTCCCCGCCGAGCAGCCGGACCACCAGCGTCCGCAACCCGCGCGTCACCGCCGTGCCTGGATTCTTCTCGCCCCGCACCGCCGGCTTCAGCTCCCCCCGCAGCCACCGCTCCACTTCGTCCAGATCGCTGAGCGAAAGCGTCTCCACGTCGAGCAAAAGATTGTAGTACGTGCGCTGCCCTTTACTCGGCAGCGGAATAGTCACGCGATAAGGATTCTCCGCCGCCTGCGCCGCGTCGTCGAGCCGGTCGAACTCTCCGAGCGACGTCGGAACGTCGTTCACGATCCGGAAGACCTGGTACTTCTTCCCCAGCACGTCGTACTTCAGCACCACATCCCACTCCGCCGCCGCCTTGATGTCGTCGAACCACCGCCCCACCGCCCAGCGCTCGAGACGATAGTGGAGACGCGCCGGGAATCCGTTCGCCAGCAGATCTCGCATCGATGCGTCGCTGAGAAGGCCGGACGACGTGATTACCGGCCCTTCCTCCGATGACGTCGGCTGCGGCGGCGCGATGACCTGCAGCGTCGGCGATCGCTGCGCCTGCGCGGGCGCCGAGAGGAGAAGCGCGATTGCCGCTGCCATCAATGCTCGGCGCATTCTCAGAACCGTCGGCTCACTCTCACGAATACATTCGCCGGCTCCTTCGAGACCGACACCGCCTTCGCCGCGTACACGCCCAATAATCCGAGGTCGAGTCCGACGCCAACGTCTGTGCGGAACGTTCCGAACGGCGGTATGGCGGCGCGTCCGTATCTCAATCCCGCCACCCGGTTTCCGACGAGCCATCCGCGACCCGCATCCACGAATACGACCGCCGTCGGTCTCACTGTCAATCCGACGCCGCGAATCCGGATCGGTCTCGAGTTCATCACGTCGAGAAAGTGCGCGTGCAGCTGGCTGCGGTACTCGATCTGCGCCAACGCGATTCGATCGCACTGCGCTGGAAGTCCCACCGGCGCGACTCCCGAATTGCACTGGAAAACGTCGGCGCCGGGGAGCGTCGCGTCGCGGAAGTCATAGCCCGGAAGCGTCGCCACTCCACCGACGGACAGCCGCCGCTCCATCGGGAGCGGATCGCCGTGGAGCCAGCCGCCAAGCACGAGTCTCGCATTGATCTGGGTCGCGGGCGAGATCCTCGTGTAGTCGCGAAGATCGAGCAGCAGTCTCCCGTAGATGATGTGGCCGGCCGAAGTGGCACGCGCGAGCGTCGAGATCGCGCCGGGGCTGGTGACGCGGCCTGATCCCGTCTCATACTCCGCGAGCAGGTTCAATCCCGTCGCCGGTGATTCCGGATTGTTGCGTGAGTCGAGGCGCGCCTGTGCGGTCGCGATTCTGAATCTTCCGCCGTCGAGCGTCGGATTTGCCCGGAACGCCGCGCCGTTCTTCCACACCGTGAACACATCGCGCGCCGCCCGGGTCGCCCAGCGCTCATCACTCAGCGCGAACGCGAAGCTGCTGCGCGCGCTCATCATCAGCGCCGCCGATGCCTTCGCTCCGTGTCGGCCGTAGTAATCGCGGTAGTCGCGGTGAAAGAAGAACGTCGCCAACCCTGACTCCGCGCCGCTCATCTGCCACGGCTCGACCGCGTCCACGATGTCGAACGACGAGAGGTTGATGTTCCAGCCCCGCCCCGCCGGATCCGCCCGGCGCGCATCGAGCGTGACCGAATGTCCGACATTCGGCGAATCCCAGCGGAAGCCATTCGCCGATCGCACGATTCCGAGGACGTCGGCGCGGAATGTGACACCGCCGAGCGTGTCTCTGATCCACGGCCCGATAAGGACCGGCAGCCCTTCTACGCGGTTATACGTTCCGCCAGACGTGATCCGGATCCCCGAGTTGCGGTGCTCGCCCCGCCAGAAATGAGAGGGGAGGGTATCGGCAGCGGTGCTGTCCGTTCTCTGCGCGTGGAGCCCGAGCGCGGGGACGAGCAGCAGCCCAATCGTGATTGCGGTGAGCAGTCGCATTTTTATTGCACTCCGCCGGAGTCGATTCCGAGCCGTCTCATCCGCCGGTATAGATTCGGCCTGTCTGTCTGCAGCCGGCGCGCCGCTTCTGCCACGTTTCCCTTCGAGTCCGCGAGCGCTCGGCGTATGACGTTTCGCTCGTAAATGTCGAGCGCGTCCACGAGCGGTTTTCCCTCCCCGGGATGTTCGTCGGCCACTCTCGCCGGAGACGCCGCGCGAGTGATCGCGCCCTCCGCGGGGAGGACTCCATTGAGCTCGCGCGACGAGATCTCCGTTCCAGGGTGCATTATCGCGATGCGCTCGACGACATTCGCCAGCTCTCGCACGTTTCCCGGCCACGGATATTCGCGCAGCAGCGCCAGCGCGTCGTCCCGCCATACCGGACGGGGGCGCCCTGTGCGCTTGAAGAACTGCTCCGAGAAGTGATGGACGAGCGGGATGATGTCCGTCGGCCGCTCCCTCAGCGGCGGCAGCGCCAGCGGAATCACGTTCAATCGGAAGAAAAGATCCTCGCGAAAGCTGCCGCTCTTCACCGAGGCGAGCAGATCGTGATTCGTCGCCGATACGATCCGGACGTCCGTCTTGATCACCTTGTTCCCGCCGACCCGCTGGATCTCCTGGGCTTCTATCGCGCGGAGCAGCTTCGCCTGCGCCTCCGGTCCGAGATCGCCGACCTCGTCCAGAAAAAGAGTCCCCTTATGCGCCAGCTCGAATCGTCCAACGCGCGTCTGCGTGGCGCCGGTGAAGGCGCCGCGCTCGTGGCCGAACATCTCGCTCTCCACCAGATCGCGCGGGATCGCCGCGCAGTTCACGCGGATGAACGGCTTATCGCGCCGTTCGCTCCCCTCGTGGATCGCGCTCGCGACCAGCTCCTTTCCTGTCCCCGACTCACCGGTGATCATAACGCGCGCGTCGGTCGGAGCTACTCTCGCGATGAGGCTCCGCACTCCTTTCATCACGTCGCTCTCGCCGACCATCTGGCCGGCCAGACCCATCTCTTCGCGCAGGGCGCGAGTCGCGCGCCTCGCCTGGCGCAGCTCGACCGCCGACGCGACGGCGAGCAGCACGCCTTCCGGTGTCAGCGGCTTTTCGAGGAAGTTGAACGCTCCGAGCTTCGTCGCCTTCACCGCATCCGCCAATCCGGCGCGGCCGCTCATCATTATCACCGGCAGGTCGGGGGCGATGTCGCGCAGCTTCTCGAGGGCGATGATTCCATCCTGGTCGCCCGGCATCATCAGATCGAGCAGCGCGACATCCGGTTCGGAGTCGCGTACTCTCGCTATCGCGTCCGCAGCGTTGGCGGTCTCCGCGACATCGTACCCTTCTGCGCTGAGGAGCGCGCCCACCATCCGGCGGATGTTGGGCTCATCATCGGCAATCAGTACTGTCGGCACTTAGCTCATCATTGCGGTGCGACGGCGGTCTTCTCGGGCTTCGCTTCCGAGAGAAGCTTGGTCGTGAAGCGCTGGCCTTCGGAGATACGCTCGACTTCAATCGCGACCGCCTCCACCGCCTGTTCGATCCTCTCCAGGCGCGACGTCACCTCGGCGGGAATCATCGTCGTCTGACTGGCGCGCTCGATCTTTTTCGCCCAGGCGCGAAGCAGTGGAAAGAGGCCTGCCATAATGATGGCGGTGATCGGAATCATGAACGGGCTTATTGAAAACATTCTAGCTCCTGCCTTCGTTGTTGTCGGTCGCGGGAATTGTAAACGATATCCGGGTACCCTTTCCTAACGTGCTCGCCGCCTCGACGGTTCCATCGTGCGCCCAAATCGCCTGACGCGCGATGGCGAGCCCGAGTCCCGTTCCGCCCGCCTTGTGCGTCACGTACGGATCCCAGATTCCGCCCAGCGCCTCCGGCGCAACGCCGCACCCGGTGTCTGCAACCGTGACTTTTACCGCGCTCCGATCGCCGAGCTTGACGGGAATAACTTGCACTTTGATCGAGCCGTCCGCCTTCGAAGCGTCCACCGCATTGATGAGGACGTTGCTCAGCGCCCCGGCGAGCGCGGCGTGGTTGCCTACTACAATAGGTAGTCCCGGCGCCACGTCCACCTCCAGCTTCATCGTTTCCGGAACGCTGCTCCGCGCCGTGTACTTCACCAGCTCCGCGATATCTATCTCCGAAGGAGGACCTTCGGGCAGCTTGCCGAACTGCGCGAAGCTGGCGGCCATTCGCTCCAGTCTCCTCGACTCCGTTTCCAGAACCTGAATGCTGTCTCCCAGATCATACGGAGAGTCCCGCTTCAGCTTCTCGATCGCAAAGCGTATCGGGGTGAGCGGGTTCTTGAGCTCGTGCGCGACCCGCCGCGCGCTCTCTCGAAATGCCTGCAGTCGCTCGGCTTCGATTGCCTTCAGCCGGCCTTCTTCGATCTCGGCTGCCATCGCGCGCATGCTCTGTCGCAGCTTCTCGAATTCGGGAGCACCGCGCACTCTGCTCGTGACGATCACCGGTTCGCTCGATGCGTTCTGAAGTATTCGAGGAGGTGCAGGGGGTGGCAGCGCCTCACCGTGAGCGATGAGGTCGGTCCATCGCACGAGCTCGTCGAGCGGGCGGCTAAGCTGCCTGCTGAGATGTCCCGCCACCCGCGACGCGGCGCCGGTGAGAACGAGGAGCGCGAATATTCCCGCCGCCGCGACCAGCCGGACTGTGCGCGCGGCGAGAAAGCTGAACCGCCGCGCCTGCTCGCTCGAGCTGCGCAGCTCCCGCTCGTGGGCGTCGATCGCCGCCCGCTGTCCGGCGCTCATCCGGGTCTCGCGGGCCGCCGCGATGGCGGTCTTCCCGGTGGACGCGACCGAGTCCCAACCCGCCCGTCCGCTCAGCAATGGAAGGGCGGTGCTTACCGTTCCGCTCCAGAGCAGAGTCAGGAGCAGCGCCGGGATGATCGCAAAAAGCGAGAGAATAAGGACCAAACGCGTCCTAAACCGGAGTTGATTCATGACTCGTACCCGATAAATTACACTTTACGGCGCGACTTCGAGGATCCGGCGCACACGTGGCGAATAAGGCCGACGTGATCTCCTGGACCTGAAGACGCACTGCCTGCGGCACCTCGCCGCGGGAGTCAGAGGTGAGCACCGTGCATTTGCCG
>JALYYD010000228.1 GCA_030946775.1 Gemmatimonadota bacterium | reverse complement strand
TCGAGATAGTCAACGCCAGGAAGCAAGTCTCCTGATGCGCGTGCTGCTCTATTCAATTGCCGACGAGCAGTTCGCGTCCCCCCTGGCCACGATCGAAGAATCGATCGACTGCCCGGTTGTCCGGCCGATGCCCGGTTCGAATCAACACGCGGTGGGAGTCATCGATGTGAGGGGGCGCCGCATCGCGGCGTACTCCCCGACAGCGGCGCTCAACGTCACGCTCGCCGAGCCGCACGGGGCGGCGCTCGTCATCGAAGGACCACCGGCGCCGATCGCGCTTCTCATCACGGACGTGGACGACGTCGTCGAGATCGATCCGAGCGAGCTCCGCATCGCTCCGGGCTCCGACTCCGCGGACGGAATTCTCCTTGGGGTATTTCAGCACGCCGGGCGGCTAGTGTCAGTCGTCGATCCCCACGCGATCCGAGATGCCTGTCTCGCTGCTGGAATGGCGCGCTGATGGCCGCCGCGGCGCCGCTCCAGCTCGTGACCTTTTGCATCGGTGACGACACATTCGCCGCCGATGTGTTCGTTGTCGAACGCGTAATCGAGTACCAGCAGCCGAAAGCTGTTCCCAACGTGCCGGAATGGTTCGAGGGAATCATCGAGTACCAGTCGCGCGTCGTCCCGACCATCAACCTTCGCCGCAGGTTCGAGCTTCCGGGAGCGAACACCGCCGCGGCGCGGCGTATCATCGTATTCAACGTCGAGAGAGAATGGATGGCCGCTGTCGTAGACTCGGTTCAGGAGGTTCGCACAGTTGACGCGGCACAAGTCTCTTCGCCGCCGCCGATTTTTCGCGGATTCCCCTGTGAATACATCCGCGGAATTCTGCGAGAGAAGGAGAAACTCACGATTTTTCTCGAGATCGAGCGACTTCTCTCAACCAGCGAGCGCGTGATGCTGCGGGACATCGCCGCAGCGGCGCAACAGGGGTAGCTGCCGAAGATTAGGAAACTGTAATGCACTATGGAGCGCCGCAGGATTGACACCCTTTTCCTGCGCGCCTACACTACCCTCCTTATGGCGAAATCCGATCGATCTACTGCGGGAGCGCAAACTCCCGAGGCGCGCTCGCGACCAATGCTCTACTGGGGGCTCGCGGGAGCTGTTCTAGCACTCGGTTTCGCCGATCTGGCGCGGGGAGGGGAAACGATTGCCCCGATCCTGCTCGTGCTCGGGTACTGCGTTTTGATCCCGCTCGCCATCCTTCGATGACAGGTCGGCGCGGATTCTGCAATTCGGGCGAGTAGCTCAGTTGGTTAGAGCGCCTGCCTTACACGCAGGATGTCGGGGGTTCGAGTCCCTCCTCGCTCATCGAACGTGATTCGTCGGCAGTGAAACTATCGGGGAAGGCAGGTGTACGTATGTTTACCGTTTTGGAGGTTATACCATTGAAGGCAAGTTTCCGTCGTTTTCCCCTGGTTCTAGGCGCTCTCGCCGCGTCCCTTTCGGCCGGGCTCCCAATAGCTGCGTCTGCCCAGTCGCGGAACGATGATGCTCAACGCGTCCTCGTGGTAGTCTTCCAGAGCGCCGACAAGGCGCTTGGAGCCAAGGCCGCCACCGCCGTGCGCGATAAGCTGGCGAAGGAATACAACCCGAAAGATGTATGGGTCATTCCGACGCTCGACATCAATAACACTCTTGCCGCCTCCGGCTACCCGACCGACGAAGCCCTCGGCCCGTCCGATGCCCGTCAGCTCGCCGTTCAGGTTCGCGCCGATCAATATGTTGACGGATCGGTAACCCAGACGCCCACCGGCTACAAGATTGACGCGCGCGTCGTCATTTCCCGTGACCAGTCGCTGGCGCAGGTGCTGCCTTCGGCTGAGGCGCCCAGCATCGATCGCGCCGCGTCGGCGATAGTCGCGTCTGTAAAGAACGCGCGCAAGCAGATGGCCGGAGAGCTGGCTTGCTATCGCGCTTTCCGTGAAGCCAAATACGACGTCGCCGTCGCCGCCGCCCGCAAGGCTCTCGCGGAGAGCCCCAATGCGACGCTTGCGGCGATCTGCCTCGGCAATTCGTATGGCGCGATGAAATTGCAGGATTCCGTACAGGCGATCGGAGAGCGCATCATCGCCACGGATCCGAGAAGCATTCCGGCGTTGACGTGGCTGGCCGAGATCTATCGCACCAAAAGCGACCCGCGCCGCCTCGAGATTCTTAAAGCGCTGCTCGCCGCGGATCCGACCAACATCCCGCTTCAGCAGCAGGTCGTAAACGAGCTTGCCTCGAGCGGACAGGCCGCGAGCGCGATCCCGTTCATCACTACGCTCATCCAGAACAATCCGGGCGATCCGCAGATTCTTCGCACCGGCTGGCTGGTTCTCCTCGCGGCGAAGGATTATGAGCGCGCGCTGCAGGTTGGTCAGGAGCTGATCAGAGTAGATACCGCTGCCGCCGATACGTCCTACTACATAAAGACGTCCGGCGTTTACACAGCGCTCAACCGTCCGGCGGACGCGACCGCTACGCTTCAGGCAGGTGCAGCGCGCTTCCCGAACAACGCCACTCTTTCACTCGCCGGAATTCAGGGACTGATCAAGTCCGGAAAGATGGCGGAAGCCGCCGCTGCAGCACGCCGCATTCTTGCGACGGATCCAAAGAACGCAAACGCCAATGTGCTGCTGATTCAGGCGCTAACCAACCCTGACGAGATTTCCGCGGCAATCAACGCGGCGATCGCGGCTGGTGCCGACGCCGGGATTCTGTCGCAGCTTGCGCTGCAGCAGGCGAGCACGGCGATCAACGCCGCGCAGCAGTCGAAGGCCCGCGCCGACTATCAGCGCGCTCTGACGATGGCGCAGCTTTCCGACAAGCTCGCGACGAGCGTTGACGCAAAGTACATCGCCGGACTCTCGGCGTACTTCATCGGCGAAGGCGCCATCACGGAAGCCGTGAAGACCAAGAACTGCTCGCTCGCGAGAATGGCGCAGGACAACTTCGCCATCGTTCAGACGACGCTTCCGTCGGCTGGCCGTGCGCACCCGAACGAGGCCGGCCAGATTCTTCAGGCCGTCGGACAGTACACGCCGTCGGTTTCGCAGGCGGTGAAGCAGTATTGCAAGTAACGAAGCGCTCGATGGCCGGGGCCGGTGGGATTCGTCCTACCACGCTCCGGTCCTCGTAGCGGAAGTACTCGAGGCGCTGAAAGGCGCCGATGTTGTTCTGGACTGTACGCTTGGCGGTGGTGGGCACAGTGAAGCGCTCCTCGCCGCCGGAAAAAAAGTGATTGGGATCGACCGTGACGAAACGGCGATCGGGACGGCAAAGAAGCGGCTGGCGCCCTATGCGGCGTCCGGCCGCTTCGTCGCTTTGGGGGGAAGCTTTGCCGAAATCGACGTGATGCCCGCTCTGGAGGGAAAGCAATTCGGCGGAATACTCGCCGACCTCGGTGTCTCCTCGCACCAGCTCGACGACGAAGCGCGCGGTTTTTCCTTCCGTCCCGGCGCGCCGCTCGACATGAGGATGGACATCGCGTCGGGTGATACGGCAGCGGAAGTGCTCAACACTCTGGAAGAAGACGATCTTGCCCGTATCTTTCGCGAGTATGGAGACGAGCCCCGCGCATACCGGCTCGCGCGCGAGACGGTGAGGAGAAGAGCCAACCGTCCGTTCGCGACTTCCGACGATTTCGTCGGCGCCATTCGCGGCGCATTCGGAGCGCGGAGCGGTCCAGGCGATTTCGCGAGACTGTTTCAGTCGCTGCGTATTCGCGTCAACGACGAGCTGGGCTCACTCGAGCGAGCGCTTCCAAACCTTCGCGACAAGCTACGCCCGGGCGGAGCGCTCGCCGTCATCGCATATCACTCCGGGGAAGACAGAATCGTGAAGCACGCGATTCGTGAGTGGAGCCGCGACTGCGTCTGTCCGCCGAAGCAGCCCCACTGCACTTGCCGCGGAGCGGCACTAGGCGAAGTGCTGACCCGCCGGGCGATTACTGCCGGCGCCGACGAAGTGGGACGAAATCCGCGCGCCCGCAGCGCTAGACTACGCGTGTGGCGAAGCGCGGCGTAGGCATTCGCGGCCGCGGCATCTTCGGGATGCTGCTCGGCGCGTTCATCATCGTCACGCTCACTGTAGTGTGGAGGCGGAGCCTCGGCATCGCCGAGTCGCGCCAGATCCAGCAGCTCGACCGCACGAAGCTGAATCTGGAGGGTGAGCGCGCACGGCTCGAGAGCGAGCTGCGTGATCTCACATCGCGCCAGCGGCTCGGTCCGCTGGTCGAGCAGCGGCTCGGGATGCACGTGCCGGTAGGGCGCCAGGTGGTAATTCTTCCCCGGGAGCAGAAGCGTGCCGCGCCCTAACCGCCTCACCGTCATTCACGGCGTGCTGGTGATATTCGCCGCGGCGCTTATCGCCCAGCTGGCGAAGGTTCAGATCGTGCACGGCAAGGAATGGGCGGCGAAAGGGAGGCAGCAGCATTTCTTCTCGTCGTCGCTGCCGGCCGCGCGCGGCGAAATTCTCGACGGCAACGGCGAAATGCTCGTCGAGAGCCGCGAGCTGACGCACATCGCCATAGCGCCGCCGGAAGTGAGAGACACAGCCGCGCTCCTGAAGGCGATGCGCGCGAGCCAGATCGCAGAGCCTGTTCTCAAGTCGGTCACGGACTCGCGCCACAAGTGGATCGACGTCCCCGGCCTGTTCAACCAGCAGGAGATCGCGCTTCTGCTGACTATGAAGGGTGTGCACACGACGCCGGTGATGCAGCGGGTGTACTCGACGTCGCCGGGGATCCGCCGCATCGTCGGGCGGCTCGATCCCACGGGCAGAGCGCTGGACGGGATCGAGTCAATGCTCGACAGCGTGCTTCGCGGCGACAGCGCCCGCAGCGCGGTTGCACGCGACAAGCGCGGCAATGCGCTCGGATCACCGATCGATCTCGGCGACGGTGCGCGCGCCGGCGCCAGTGTAGTCCTCACCATCAATCACGCGCTGCAGGACATTTGCGAGCGCGCGCTTTCGGAAGCGGTGGACAGTCTCCACGCTAGCGGCGGTGACATCGTAGTGATGAATCCGCACACCGGCGACGTGCTCGCCCTGGCTAGCCAGCGCACCGACGCGGCCGCGGTTGCGAACACCTCGATTACCGAGCCGTTCGAGCCGGGCTCGACGCTGAAACCGTTTGTCGTCGCCTCGCTGCTGATGAAGAAGCGCGCCCGCCCCGACGACATGATCAACACCTTTGGTGGCAAGCTGGAGCTCGACGGGCGCACGATCACCGACACGCACCCGGAGGCGTCGCTCTCTCTCTCCGACGTCGTCAAATTTTCGAGCAACATCGGCATCGTGATGTTCGGGCAGCGGATGACGCCAAGAGAGAAGTACGAGAACTTCCGCGATTTCGGGTTCGGCGCGCCGACCGGGGTGACGCTGCCCGCGGAATCTCCCGGAATTTTGCGCGAGCCGAAGACGTGGTCGAAGCAGACCGCCGCATCGGTGCTGATGGGTTACGAGATCGCGGTGACTCCGCTCCAGCTCGTCACCGCCTACTCGGCGATCGCCAACGGCGGCGATTTGCTAGAGCCGCACATCGTGAAGGAGATTCGCGCGGCTAACGGCGACATTCTCTACAAGGCAGGCAAGCGTGTCGTGCGCCACGTCATCTCCGCGGAAGTCGCGCGAACCGTGCAGCAGATGCTGCTCGGCGTGGTGCAGGGGGGAACGGCGACGAAAGCGGACCTGCAGACATTCGCCGTCGCGGGGAAGAGCGGAACCGCGCGGCGGACATCGCTTGGTCAGGGCTACGGGGCGGGGAATTACACCGCGTCGTTCGTCGGCCTGTTTCCGGGCGACGAGCCGCAGTACGTGGTGCTGGTGAAGCTCGACAGCCCGCAGGGGACGCACTATGCCGGCGGCGAGATCGCCGCGCCGGTTACGAACGTCGTTCTTCGCGCGGCGCTGGCGGCTCGCGACGCGGCGCTCAATCGCCAGACACTCGCGGCATCGGAAAAGCGCGACACGACGAAACAGACGGTGATCGCCGCGACTGACATTCATCCTGAGACGGTCGCGGTGGTATCCCCTTCCGATTCGGATGCGGGCAGCATCTCGTACGTCGTACATCTCCCGTCGCAAAGCCACACTGCGCCCGTCACGGTTACCCCGCGAGTGATTCCCAACATCGGATCGATGACTCTGCGCGGAGCGGTGCACGCGCTCCACGCCGCCGGCTTCCGCGTTCAGCTCTTCAACGCAACCACGCTGAGCACCATCCCGGCGGCGGGCGCGGTCGCGCTCGCGGGATCCACCGTTCAGCTTGGGCATCCGATCCAGTGAAGATTCCCTCCGCCGCGGTCGTAAATGCACTCCACGACGCCGGTCTCCTGCGTGAAGTAAGCGGCCATCTGCCGGCCGACTTTTCGGGGATCAGCAGCGACACGCGCGGCGTCGTGCCCGGCGCGCTGTTCGTAGCCGTGAAGGGCGCTGTTCGCGACGGCCACGAGTTTCTCGATCAGGCGTTCGAGCGCGGGGCCAGTGCGGCGATCATCGGCGAGCCGGATGAAGTGCACTTTCCCGTGATCGTCGTCAATAATACGAGAAGGGCCGCCGCGGTCGCGGCCGCCGCCGCATACGAATGGCCGGCGAAAAATCTTCGCTTCATCGGAATCACCGGCACGAACGGGAAGACGACGACGGCATCCATCGCGCGGCATCTGCTGAACGCGCCCGCCAGCCCCGCCGCCTCGATTGGAACCCTTGGCGTTCTCATAGGGGACGGAGAGCCGCTACCGGGCGGCGACGGGCTCACGACTCCCGGCCCAGTCGAGCTGCAGAGACTGCTGCGCCAGCTTGTTGACAAGGGTGTGAAGACGGTGGCGATGGAAGTCTCGTCTCACAGCCTCGACCAGCATCGCGTCGAGGGAGTTACCTTCGACGCTGCCGTGTACACGAATCTCACCCGCGATCACCTCGACTACCATCACACGATGGAGGCGTACTTCGCCGCGAAGGCGAAGCTCGTCGGTCTCCTCAATGAGTCAGGCGTCGCCATCGTGAACGCCGATGCCGCCGAATGGGCCGCGCTGCCGGATGCGCCGAGGAAGATGACGTATGGCATCAGATCGAACGCCGACGTGCGCGCCGATCGCGTGCGAATGGAAGCGGGCGGCAGCAAGTGGAGCCTCGCCGCGAACGGTGAACGGGCACCGGTTTCGTTCCCACTCACCGGGATAGTGAACGTGTACAACGCCATCGCTGCCGCGTCGGCGGCGATCGCGCTCGGAGTAACAGTGAAGGAATGCGCCGCCAGGCTTTCGTCGCTGCCGCAGGTTCCGGGACGCCTCGAGCGCATCGGCGAGAGTCCCGCCGTGCTCCGTGATTACGCGCACACGCCGGACGCTCTCGAGCGAACCCTCGCATCGGCGCGCGAGCTCACGAAGGGACGGGTGATCGTCGTCTTTGGATGCGGGGGAGAGCGGGACCGGGGGAAGCGTCCGCTGATGGGAGCGGTGGCGGAGAAGCTGGCCGACGTCGCCATCGTCACCAGTGACAACCCGCGCCGGGAGGATCCGGAGGCGATCGTTACCGAGATCGAAGCGGGGATGGGTATGAACAATCACGAGCGCGTCACAGACAGGCGTGCCGCGATCGAGCGCGCTCTCGAGATCGCCGGGCCCGACGATCTCGTCATACTCGCCGGCAAGGGGCACGAGACCTACCAGATCCGTGGCACAGAGACATTCCCATTCGACGAGCGTGAGATCGTGAAGGAAATAAGAGAGGCGAAAGTTGGCTGAGAATTTCTGGACTCTCGATCGCATCGCTGAAGCGCTGGCGCCGCTTTCGCCGGTGAATCTTCCGCGCGGCACTAGCCACGTCCAACGCATCACGACGGACACGCGCTCGATTCAGCAGGGCGACGCGTTCCTCGCGCTCAAAGGCGAACGCTTCGACGGTCACGACTTTCTCGTCCAGGCAGTTGAATCGGGCGCGACCGCGCTCATCGTCTCGGCTCCGCCGAAGGTTGATTCTGTGGGCGTTCCAGTCTTCGAAGTGCGCGACACGCTCATCGCCCTCGGCGCTCTCGGCACGGCGTGGCGCCGCGCCTGGGGAAAGACGATCGTCGGAGTTGCGGGGAGCAATGGCAAGACGAGCACGAAAGATCTCATCCGCGCCGCGCTTTCGGAGATGTACGATGTCAGCGCGACGACCGGCAATCTCAACAATCGGATCGGCGTTCCGCTGAGCCTGCTGGCAATTCCCGCCGAGAGCGACATCGCCGTCATCGAGCTCGGCACGAGTCTCCCTGGCGAAGTGGAAATTCTTCGCGAGATCGTCGCGCCCGACATCGTTGTCGTGACGTCAATCGCCGAAGAGCACCTCGAAGGATTGGGAGATCTCTCCGGCGTCCTTCGCGAGGAAGCGGCAGCGTACGAGGGCGTCGCTGTGGGAATCGCTCCAGCCGAACAGCCGGAGATTGGCGAAGCAGCGAAGGGGAAGGCGCGAAAGATCGTGATTGCCGGGCTCGACAC
>JALYYD010000159.1 GCA_030946775.1 Gemmatimonadota bacterium | reverse complement strand
ACCCTCGAGGAGGCCGAAGAGGAGACGCGCAAGATGCTTGGCGTCTACCGCGATTTTATGGAAACTTATATGGCGATGCCCGTTGTCACAGGCGCGAAGACGGACGCGGAAAAATTCGCCGGGGCGGTGCGCACGTACGCCTGCGAAGCAATGATGCAGGACAACAAGGGGCTCCAGGCGGGGACGTCGCACAATCTCGGACAGAACTTCTCCAAGGCTTTCGATCTCAAATTCCAGACGGAGAGCGGCGGAACTGAGTTTGCCTGGAACACTAGCTGGGGAGTGTCCACCAGAATGATTGGCGGACTCGTGATGACGCACGGGGATGACAAGGGACTGCAGGTTCCGCCGCTGCTCGCGCCGATCGAGATCGTGATCGTTCCGATCTACAAGGCAGAGGAAGAGCGCGCTCGTGTTCTCGAGGCGGCGGAGAAGGTTCGCGCCGAGCTCCACGCGTGGGAGCGGCGCGCGCCGGGGAAGCTGCGCGTGCATCTCGACTCGCGAGTCGGCATCAAGCCGGGCGCCAAGTACTACGAATGGGAGCTGCGCGGCGTGCCGATCAGAATGGAGCTCGGCCCGCGCGACATCGAGAAGAACCAGGCGGTGCTCGTCCGGCGCGATACAGGCGTGAAGGCGACTGTCAGCCTCGAGTCCATCGGCGAAGACGTCGCCGATATGCTGCACGCGATCCAGGAGTCGATGCTGGTCGCCGCGCGCGAGCGTCGCGAAAAAAACAGCTATCGCGGCGAGATCACGTACGACCGCTTCCGCGAGATAATGGAAGGCGAGGGCGGGTTCGTTTACGCCGGATGGTGTGGCGGTGCCGCGTGCGAAGCGGCAATCAAGGAAGAGACGAAGGCGACGATTCGCGTTCTCCCGGACGAGGAATTCCGTTCCGCCGAGCCGGCGAAGAACTGTCTCAAATGCGGCGCGAAGGCGGAGCTGGAAGCGCTGTGGGCGAAGGCGTACTGACCGCGCCCGCGACGCCCGCGACGCCCGCCGCAACGCGAACGGATCGCGTCGGGTTCAACAGGACAAAGGAGGGCCTGCTCTGTGACGCAGTGCCTCTGGATCGCATCGCCAGGGAGTGCGGCACCCCTGCGTACGTTTACAGCGCGAGCGCGATACGCGAGCAGTACTCCAGCCTCGAGAGCGCTATTGGCGCGCTCGACCACCGGCTGCACTACAGCGTCAAGGCGAACTCCAATCTCGCGATTCTGAAGCTGCTGCGTGAGCTCGGCGCCGGAGTTGACATCGTCTCCGGGGGCGAGCTGTACCGCGCGCTGCTGGCCGGCTTCACCGGCAAGGACATTGTGTTCAGCGGAGTCGGCAAGACGGAGCGCGAGATGGAAGAGGCGCTGCGTGCCGAAGTGCTGCTGTTCAACGTGGAATCCGAGCAGGAGCTGCACGTACTCGACGAAGTGGCGGGACGGATGGGGAAGCGGGCGCGCGTCGCGCTGCGCGTGAACCCGGAAGTAATGGTGGATACGCCGCACGCGTACACCCGGACCGGCAGCAAGGGGATGAAGTTCGGAATTGCGTTCGACGAGGCGCTCGCAGTTGCAACGGCGGCGATCGACCTGCCCAACGTCGAGCTCGTCGGACTCGACATGCACGTGGGCTCGCAGATCTCGCAGCTCGCGCCATACGAGGCGGGGCTGAGCCGGCTGCTGCATCTGCGCACTGAGATCGAACGCGACGGCCGGGTCAAGCTGAGCTATCTCGATATGGGCGGTGGGCTCGCAGTCTCGTACGAGTCAAACGACGCCATAGACGTCGCCGCGTTTGGAAAAGCCGTCACCTCCTTGCTCGGCGGGATCGGAATGCGCATCCTCCTTGAGCCGGGGCGCTTTCTGGTCGGGAACGCGGGCGCCCTCATCACCCGCGTTCTGTATCGCAAGCGCAGCGGCGGAAAAAACTTCATCATCACCGATGCCGGAATGAACGATCTCCTACGTCCGTCACACTACAACGCGTACCATCGCATCGAGTCGGTCAGCCGCGTCGGCCTCACTACTGTGGCTGACGTAGTGGGGCCGGTGTGCGAGAGCGGAGACTTCTTCGCCATCGACCGCCAGGTTGACGACGTTGTGCGAGGCGATTTGCTCGCGGTGCATTCCGCCGGCGCGTACGGGTTCGTGATGGCGTCGAATTACAATTCACGCCCGCGTCCGTGCGAGGTTCTCGTGGACGGGTCCAGTTACACCGTGGTGACGAAGCGGGAAGACTATGATGATCTGGTTCGCGCCGAACGGGGAGCCGACTGATGAAGATCGGAGTGATGGCCGACACGCACGACCGGCTCCCAGCAATCGAAGAGCTGCTCTCGAAGATGGCGGAACGGGGAGTGAGCATGGTGATGCACGCAGGCGACTATTGCTCACCGTTCGCGCTGGCGCCCTTTCAGACGGCGGGACTACCGCTGCTCGGCGTGTTCGGCCGCAACGACGGAGATCAGACGACGCTCGAGGCAACCGCGTCGGCAGGGTTCGGCGCCGAGATCTACGAGTCGCCGCACAGCTTCGAAGTAGGCGGCCACAAGGTGATGCTTGTGCACGAGCTGGGCGAGATCAACAAGCGATCCATCGCGTCGCACGACTTCGTCATCCACGGATCGTCGCACAAGCTCGAGCAGACGCGGCGCGACACGACGCTGCTGCTCAATCCCGGCGAAGCGTGCGGTTGGATCACCGGCAGCTGCACCGCGATGGTCGTAGATCTCGATACGGGAGAGGTCGAAGTCATAACCCTATGAGCAGCCGGATTCTCATCATCGATTTCGGCTCTCAGTTTACGCAGTTGATTGCCCGCCGGGTCCGGGAGGCCCGCGTTTACTCCGAGATCCACCCTCCCACGCGCTCCATCGAATGGATTCGCGAGTGGAATCCCGCCGGAATAATTCTCAGCGGCGGCCCGAACTCCGTGTACGGCGACAACGTACCGCTCGCCGACTGCGCTCTGTTTGATGTCGCCCCTGTGCTCGGCATCTGCTACGGGATGCAGCTGATCGCCCATCTCGAGGGCGCTCGCGTCATCCGCTCCGACAAGAGGGAATACGGCCGGGCTGAAACGAAAGTACTTCAGTCCGATGGACTATTTGCCGGCTTTGAAAGCGGCGAGTCGCTCACCACCTGGATGAGCCACGGCGACCACATCGACGAGGCGCCGGAAGGATACATCGTGGTGGCGGAGAGCGAGAGAAACCCGGTCAGCGCCTTCCGGCACGAATCGAGGCAAATATACGGAGTACAGTTCCATCCAGAAGTCGCGCACACTCCGCGCGGCGCCGAGATCATCTCCAATTTCCTTTTCGGCGTGTGCAAGGCCGATGCGTCTTGGACACCCGGTGCATTCGTCGAGGACGAGATCGCGAAGGTGCGAACGATGGTTGGCTCTTCGCGTGTGATTTGCGGGCTTTCCGGCGGAGTTGATTCGTCCGTCGCCGCCGCACTCGTTCATCGCGCCATCGGCGAACAGCTCACCTGCATCTTCGTGGACACCGGGTTGATGCGTCTCCACGAGCGCGAGCAGGTCGAGCGCACCTTTCGCTCGCAGATCGGAATGAAGCTCGTGACCGTCGATGCGTCGGCGCAGTTCCTTTCGAGATTGGCCGGCGTGGATGATCCGGAAGAGAAGCGGAAGGTCATCGGCCACACATTCATTGATGTATTCGAAGAAGCCGCCGCGAAGGTCGGCGACGACGTCGGCTTCCTGGTGCAGGGAACGCTCTATCCCGACGTGATCGAGTCCTCGTCGCCCACCGGCGGGCCGTCGGTGACGATCAAGACGCATCACAATGTCGGCGGGCTCAAGCCGGGAATGACGTTCAAGCTCATCGAGCCGCTGCGCGAGCTGTTCAAGGACGAGGTGCGAAACGTAGGACGGGAGCTTGGTCTCCCCGAGGAGATGGTGGCGCGCCACCCATTCCCGGGACCCGGCCTCGCGATCAGGATTCTCTCCGATGTCACCAAGGAAAAGCTCGATCTCCTCCGCGCCGCCGACGCGATTTATCTCGAGGAGATTCGGGAGGCGGGATTGTACGATGACATCTGGCAGGCGTTCGCTGTGTTGCTCCCGGTGCGCAGCGTCGGTGTGATGGGTGACGAGCGCACCTATGAGAACGTGCTCGGCCTTCGCGCCGTTACGAGCGTGGACGGAATGACGGCGGACTGGTATCCGTTTCCGCACGATGTGCTCGGCAGGATCTCGAACCGCATCATCAACACCATTCCGGGGATCAACCGCGTGGTGTACGACGTTAGCTCCAAGCCGCCGGCGACGATCGAGTGGGAGTGATTCCAGCCGTCCGCGGCGTGGCGTTCCGGACCGCGGCAAGCTAGGATAGCGCTGACACTTTTTCGCTGGGGAATCGTAGGAATAGAATGCCAATGCTGCAGACTCCAGCACCCGCGATCGCGCCTGCGGCGCCCGGCACCGCCAGCCCGTCGACGATCTACGAAGCGCTCACCAACCAGAAGTCAGTACTCCGAGGGCAGCTGGAACAGCTCACCGACCAGCGTGCCGACCTCGCGCGTCAGGTCAGCGATGCAACTGACAACGCGGTAACGGGTCCCGCGCGCACGGGAATGGAAGAGCGCATTGCGTCTCTCGACAAGCGGATCGCCGGCGTGGATCAGGAGATGGCGATCGTAGACGCGCAGGTATCGAAGGCGGCTTCGGTTCCGGGAGCTGTGGTGCCGAGGCCGATACTGCCGCACGACGGACCGCCAGACGAAGTCTACGTGCTAGCTGGAATCTTCATGTTCGTCTTTCTTCTTCCGCTGAGCATCGCTTTCGCGAGGCGCATCTGGAAGCGCAGCACGACTGTTGTGCAATCGCTTCCCGCCGATCTGATGGCGCGCATTCAGCGCATCGAGCAGACAGTGGAATCAAGCGGAATAGAGATCGAACGGATTGGGGAGGGGCAGCGCTTCGTGACGAAGCTGCTCAGCGAAAAAGCGCCCGCGCTGCAGGCGCGGAACGACGCCTAGAGTCCTTTCTCTTTCAGCAGCTCCATGAATTCCGAGGGCTGCTTCAGCTTGAGCAGCCGCTCCGGAACGTCGGGCTCCTTGCTGAACTGCGCGATCTTGCCGAGCACCGGCAGATACTGATTGGAGACTTCGAGCGGCGGCGCGACGATGAGAAAGAAGAAATTCACCGGCTTCTCGTCGATCGCCGTGAAGTCGAGGCCATTCGGTTTTCTGCCGAATGCGACGCGCAGCTTCGACACGACCAGCGAGCGGCAATGCGGGATGGCGATGCCACGCCCGATCCCGGTCGAGCCAAGATTCTCCCGCCGCTTCAGCATCTTGAACAGCATCCCTTCGGATTTTTCGTCGAGCCCGAGGAGGGCGATCAGCTCTTTCAGGACGTCGTCCTTCGTCGTCCCTTCCAGCTCGAGCTTGATGGCGTCTTCGGAGAAGAAATCGCGTAACTCCATTGAAGCAAGATATTAGCACCTAACGCGAGTGTCAAACCGCGTTATTGCAAGCACTTGGAGGGATAACTAGCTTGCTAAGGCGATGAAATTTCCCTTCCCGGTTACCGCTGACGTTCCGCTTTACCTCGCGCCGATGGCAGGCGTTTCGGAGTCGCCGTTCAGGCGGCTCTGCCGCCGCTTTGGGGCCGACGTCGTAGTGACGGAGTTTCTTTCCGCCGAAGGTATCCGCCGCGAGAATGCGGCCACCCTCGACAAGCTCCGCTTCGGCGCCGACGAGCGTCCGATCGGGGTGCAGATCTTCGGAGCCGATCCTCAGGCGATGGGTGACGCGGCGCGACTCGTTACCGATGTCTTCGGCCCCGAGTTCATCGACATCAACTTCGGCTGCCCGGTGAAGAAGGTCGTGCGCCGGAACGGCGGGTCGGGATGCCTCAAGGATCTCGACCTCGTCGAGCAGGTGATCCGTGCTGTCTCATCGGCAACACCGCTTCCGGTCACGGTGAAGATCCGCAGCGGCTGGAGCGAGGAGATGCGTGACCCCGTGAAGATCGGCCTCCGCTGCCAGGACGCCGGCGCCCGCGCACTCGCTCTCCACCCGCGCACTCGCGCGCAGATGTACAGCGGCGCCGCGCGCTGGGAGGAGATCGGGCTGCTCGTTGACGCACTCGAGATTCCCGTCATCGGCAACGGTGACATCAAGACCGCGGAAGACGCGCTGCGTATGCAGCGGGAGACAGGGTGCGCTGCGGTGATGATCGCGCGCGGGTCGTTCGGGCAGCCGTGGATATTCGATCAAACGCGCGCTCTGCTCGAGGGAAAACCGAAGCCGGACGCGCCGCCCCTGGAGCGCCGCTTCGAGATCGCCCTCGAACACGCCCGGATGGCAGAGTCGTACGAGCACGACCCGCGCGGTGCGGCGATCGAATTCCGGAAGCACCTCGGCTGGTACGTGAAGGGGATCCCGGGATCAGCGGAGCTGAGGAAGAAGCTTCACGCGGTGGATACATTCGGCGACATCGAACAGATCTTCAGCGACTACATCACGAGTCACGCCGAGCTGCTCACCGCGGCGTAGCTCCAGGCCTCAGGGCCGCGGGGTGAGTCTTCTTTCGTAGATGCCG
>JALYYD010000205.1 GCA_030946775.1 Gemmatimonadota bacterium | reverse complement strand
GCCGTGACGACCCGCACTGTCACGGATGCTCCCTACGCGCAGTTAGCGCAGTTCCAAGGATATTCCTGCTCGAACGCGCGGTCGAAATCGTAGACGGCGAGGAACTCGTCGCGGCTGTCCTGCGGCTGGCTGAGCAAAAATCCAAGATCGACGAGCGTGAAGACGATGTCGCCGAGGTCCGCGGTGGATTTGACTCCCCAATGCTCGAGAACGATTCGCGCCATCAACCCATACCGCTCGAGAGCGAGATCGCGGCAGCCGCGTGCGAGCTCGGCTCCGTTGATATGCCGGCGCGCGCCCTGGTGCGACTGGCAGTGCTCGAGCGCCGCGAGCACGAAGAGATACGCCTGCTCGTCGAATCGCGGCTCGCGCACGCGAATCTGGTCCATGATCCCGTCGCGAAAGGCGAGGCCGGACATTAGCCGGAAATCCTCTTCAGCGAAGGATAGAGCGGGAACTTCCTGGCGAGATCACGCACTTCTTCGCGCACCGACTTCGCCAGCATCGTGTCTTCCGGCGCCTTCACGATCCTATCAATGAGCCCGGCGATGATCTCCATCTCCTTTTCTTTCATCCCGCGCGTCGTCACCGCCGGCGTGCCGATGCGGATTCCGCTGGTAACGAACGGGGACTGCGTTTCCTTCGGGACCGTGTTCTTGTTCACCGTAATTCCCGCGACGTCGAGCGCCTTCTCGGCGACTTTGCCGGTGATGTTTTTGTTGCGGAGGTCAACGAGCATCAGATGATTGTCGGTTCCGCCGGAGACAATGTCAAATCCGCGCTCCATCAGCGCCGCCGCGAGGGCGCGCGCGTTGGCGACGATCTGTCCGCAGTATGTCTTGAACGAAGGGTCGAGCGCTTCCTTGAACGACACCGCCTTCGCGGCGATGATGTGCTCCAGCGGGCCGCCCTGCGTTCCCGGAAACATCGCCTTGTCCACGACCTTGGCGTGCTCCGCCTTGCACAGAATCAGGCCCCCGCGCGGACCGCGCAGCGTCTTGTGCGTCGTGCTGGTCACGGCGTCGGCGTGCGGCACCGGCGACGGATGGAATCCCGTCGCGACCAAGCCGGCGAAGTGCGCCATATCCACCATGAACTTCGCGCCGATTTCCTTCGCCACTTCGGCGAACGGCTCGAAATCGATGATACGCGCGTACGCGCTCGCGCCGGCGACGATCATCTTCGGCTTTTCGCGGCGCGCGATCTGCTGCATAGCCGCGTAATCGATCCGTCCGTCCTCACCGACACCGTAATGAACGGCGTGATAGAGCAGGCCTGAGAAATTGACCGGCGAGCCGTGCGTGAGATGTCCGCCCTGCGAGAGGTCGAGCCCGAGGACCTTCTCGCCCGGCTTGAGAAAGGCGAGATACACGGCGGCATTTGCCTGCGCCCCCGAATGCGGCTGCACGTTAGCGTGCTCGGCGTTGAACAATTTTTTCACGCGATCGATTGCAAGCTGCTCGACCTGATCCACGAACTCGCAGCCACCGTAATACCGTTTTCCGGGAAGACCTTCGGCGTACTTGTTGGTGAGCGCGGTTCCCATCGCCTCGAGGACCGCGGGACTGACGAAGTTCTCGCTCGCGATCAGCTCGAGTCCGTCGCGCTGGCGCTCGACCTCTTCATCAATGAGACGCGCGATGTCCGGATCGGAATGCGCGAGATCGTCCTGCGGCATGAAGCCGGCCGTCGTCACTTCGCCGCCCCGGCGTCGATCTTTTCAACGCGGCGCTCGTGGCGCCCCCCCTCGAAATCGGTCGTCAGCCATTTCTTCATCGCTTCGACCGCTTTGTCATCGGACATAAAGCGCGCCGGAAGCACCAGCACGTTCGAGTCGTTGTGCCTTCTCGACAGCTCGGCGATCTCCGGCTCCCACGCCAGCGCGGCCCGAACGCCCGGATATCTGTTGGCGACGATGTCCATCCCGACCCCGCTTCCGCAGAGCAGAATTCCGCGCTTCGCTTCTCCGCTCGATACTTCCTTTGCGAGCGGATGGGCGTAGTCCGGGTAATCGTCCGGCTTGTCGGCCGTTTTCGTTCCCAGGTCCTGCGGCTGAAAACCCATCACTGACAACTCGGCGATGAGCTTCTGCTTCATATCGAAGCCGGCGTGATCCGACGCGATCGGAATTACCTCACTCACGCTGCAGCCAGCCTCTGCTCGGCGAGCCGGTCGGCCGCCTTGTAGGTCGGGATCCCTTCCTTCTTCGAGATCTCGAACACCTTGAGGATCGTGTCGTAGATGTCGTCCGCCTTGTCGAGCGCGCGCTGCGCGTCCCAGCCGGAAACTTCGCCATAAACGTTGATCACTCCGCCTGCGTTGGCGACGTAATCCGGCGCGTAGAGAATTCCCCTTTCAGTGAGGATGTCGCCGTGCCGCTCTTCGAGGAGCTGGTTGTTGGCGCCGCCCGAGACGATGCCGACTTTGAGCATCGGGATCGTCCTGTCGTTGATGATGCCTCCCAACGCGCATGGAGCGAAGATGTCGGCATCGACCGAGAAGATTGCGTCGCCCTCGACGATCGTCGCTCCAGTGGCAGCGGCCACCTTCTTCGCGCGCTCTACGTCGATGTCCGATACGATCAGCTTCGCGCCCGCTTCGTGGAGCTCCTTCGCGAGATACTGTCCGACGTGACCACATCCCATAATCGAGATCGTCTTGCCGTTAAGATCGTCCGACCCCCATTTCTCCTTCGCCGACGCCTGCACCGAGCGGAAAACTCCGTGCGCGGTGACGGGGGACGGATCGCCCGATTTCCCGGCGAGCCCGGCAACGTGGCCAGTCTCCATATGGACGAAATCCATATCCGCCGTACTCGTGCCAACGTCCTCAGCCGTGACGTAGCGTCCGCCGAGACTCTCGACGAAGCGGCCGTGGGCGCGGAAGATTTTCTCGCGATCCTTGGTCCGGTTGTCGCCGATGATGATGGACTTGCCGCCGCCCAGGTTGAGCCCGGCGACGGCGTTCTTGTAGGTCATTCCGCGGGAGAGGCGGAGGGCATCGGTGAGCGCCGCTTCATCGTCGGCGTAGCTCCAAAACCTCGTTCCGCCGAGGGCGGGACCGAGCTTGGTGCTGTGGACGGCGATGATTCCGCGGTATCCGCACGACGGGTCGCTGCACAAAACGACTTCTTCGTGTCCCATCGTCGCCAGCGTGTCGAAAATCTTCATGTCTTATAGTTGCGTGAATGGATTGATTCGTCAGGACTGCGCGTACAGCTCCCGGGCGATCACAATGCGCTGGATCTCGGAAGTTCCTTCATAAATCTCGGTCACTTTCGCGTCGCGGAACAGGCGCTCGACAGGATAATCTTTCATGTAGCCGTATCCGCCGAAAATCTGAACCGCCTGCGTCGTGACCCACATCGCCGTCTCGCTGGCGAACAGCTTTGCCATCGCTCCGAACTGGGTGATGCTCTGGCCGCGGTCCTTCGCCGCCGCCGCGGAATGGAGCAGGGATCGCGCCGCAGCGACGCGCATCGCCATATCGGCGAGCTTGAACTGAATCGCCTCGAACTCCTTGATCGGCTTTCCGAACTGGCGCCGCTCGAGGGCGTACGCAGTGGAATGCTCGAGAGCCGAGCGGGCGATGCCGATCGCCTGAGCGGAGATACCAAGCCGCCCGTTGTCGAGCGACTGCATCGAATAGATGAACCCCTGGGACGCGTCGCCGAGGAGGTTCGCTGCCGGCACTCTCACATTGTCGAGCACGAGCGACACGGTGGGCGACGCGCGGAGGCCCATCTTGTCTTCCTTCTTGCCGACGCTGAACCCCGACAAATCGGGAGTAACGATGAATGCGCCGATTCCGCGAGCGCCCTTCCGGTTCCCGCTCACGTCGGTGCGCGCCATCACGATGATCGCTCCAGCGGTGTTGCCGTTCGTGACCCAGCTCTTCGTTCCGTTGAGCACCCACGAGTCGCCGTCGCGGACTGCCTGCGTGGTGAGCGCCGCGGCGTCCGATCCCGCCTCCGGCTCCGAAAGGGCAAACGCACCGAGTATCTCGCCGCGCGCCATCGGCTTGAGGAATCGCATCTTTTGCTCATCGCTGCCGAAGCGGTTGATCATCGACGTCGGCAGCGAATTGTGGACGCTCATCATCACCGCGACGGAAGCATCCACCGCCGCGATCTCTTCGAGCGCGATCAGATATGTAGAAGTGTCAACGCCGAGCCCGTCGAATTCCTCGGGGAGAAGCATGCCGAGAAATCCGAGGTCGCCGAGTTTCTTCACCAGCGACGGCTCGAAATGACAATCGCGGTCCCACGCCGCGGCGTGCGGCGCTATCTCGGCGCGGGCGAACTCCCGGGCGAGCTTTTGAATCTCCTGCTGCTCCTCGGTGAGCGGGTGTAAGGCCCAGGACACTTATTCAGGAGTAGCTGTAGAAACCGCGGCCGCTTTTCCGTCCGAGCCAGCCGGCGGCGACGTACTTCTTGAGCAGCGGACAGGGGCGGTATTTCGGATCGCCGAGCCCGGCGTGCATCACCTCGAGAATCGCGACGCAGGTGTCGAGGCCGATGAAATCGGCGAGGGCGAGCGGGCCCATCGGGTGGTTCATCCCGAGCTGCATCACTTCGTCGATCGCCTTCGGCGTGCCGACGCCTTCCATCACGCAATAGACCGCCTCGTTGATCATCGGCAGCAAGATGCGATTGGCGACGAAACCCGGGAAATCATTCACTTCGACGGGCACCTTGCCGAGCTGCGACGCAAGATCAACGACGCGCTTGGTGGTTTCGTCGGATGTGGCGAGGCCGCGGATGATCTCTACCAGCTTCATCACCGGTACCGGGTTCATAAAGTGCATTCCGACGACCCTGTCGGCGCGGTTGGTGCGCCCGCCGATCTCCGTGATCGAGATCGAGCTGGTGTTGCTGGCGAGAATCGCCGACGGCTTGGCGATGCGGTCGAGGTCAGCGAAGATCTTGAACTTGAGGTCCACGTTCTCCGTCGCCGCTTCGACGATCAGCCCGGCATCGCCGGCGCTGTCGAGCGAAGTATCGGTCGTGATGCGGGAAATAATTCCGTCCGGGGCACCCTCCGCCAGCGCGCCCTTCTTCACCTGGCGGTCGAGATTCCTGGCGATGGTGCTCTTCGCCTTCTCGAGCGCGGTGGCAGAGACGTCGATCATCGTCACCGGAAAGCCGGACTGCGCGAACACGTGCGCGATTCCATTTCCCATCTGGCCGGCGCCGATGACGGCGATTTTTTCCGGAGCGGAAGCGTACTCCGCCGTGCGCGTGCCTACGTATTCCAAAGGTCTCTTGTCAGCCATTCTTATGACTCCACGCGGCTCCGCCGCATTCGGTACAAAATAAAGATGAGGACCAGCATCGCCGCGGTCGCGCCGGCGCCTCCCTCCGGCCCCCATTGGCCGCCTGTCAGCCAATCCGGTCCGTTGTCCACCGTGGCGTAATTTGGCGCGGGAATCGCCGCGCCGCTGACCACGGAGTGAAATAACGCCGCCATCGTCCAGTTCCACGCAAGATGCGCGGCAATCGCGGCGTAGAGGCTTCGCGTCACGAGAAGTACCGCGGCGAGGAAAATTCCCGCCAGTGTCACGTTGAGCATCGACTCCGCGTCGGCGCCCGGATTGAGCAGATGCAGCGCGCCGAAGAGGAGGCTTGTCGAAACAAGCGCGGTTTTCCATCCCCACTGGCGCCGGACGAGCGAAAAGAGATATCCGCGCACGACGAGCTCTTCCATCGTTGCGGCAAGTGCGAAGAACGCGGCGTCGAACGCGGCTGCGCTGATCCAGTTCCCCGCCGGCGTTGTTCGAACTCCGAGCTCGCGCGAAACGAGCAGCACAGCGGAAGGCACACCGATGCCGGCCGCGCCGAGAAGCAAGCCGAAGCCGATCTTCTTCGCATCGAGCGCCGGTCCGTCGAGATAGAGCGAGCCCCATCCGAGCCCCTTCTCCGTGTGCAGCATCGCCCACGTCGCAAGCGAAACGGCGATGACTCCGAGGAGAACTCCGGGCAGCGAATCGAAGCTGACGGAGATTTTGCCGGCTCCCCGCGACGCGCCGGAGAGAATTGTCGCGCCCAAAGTGGCGAAGCCGACGCTGGCGACGATGAATACGAACGCACGCCAGGCTACCCCGAGAGTCCCTGGCTTCGGAGCGGCTGTTTCTTCGATCACTTCTATGTCAGGTGACCCGCTCTACGCTGAGCGCCACTGCGTCTCCGCCGCCGAGGCAGACTGTGGCGAGGCCGGTGCTTTTGTTTCGGTCCTGCATCGCATAGAGAAGCGTTGTCAGAATGCGCGCACCGCTGGCTCCGATCGGATGGCCGAGCGCGATTGCGCCGCCGTTGACGTTGACACGGTCCCAATCCCAGCCGAGGCCGGCGCCGTCGGCGAGCGCCTGCGAAGCGAAAGCCTCGTTCGCCTCGATGAGATCGTAGTCGCCGATCTTCGTTCCCGACTTCTTCATCAGATTCTGTACGGCGAGAATCGGGGCGAAGAAAAGATCCTTCGGCGCGGTTCCGCCTACAGCGTAGCCGGTGATGCGGGCGAGAATCTTGAGGCCGTTCGCCTTGGCGTACTCTTCCGAGACGACGACAGCCGCCGCAGCTCCGTCGTTGAGGCTCGATGCGTTGCCGGCCGTTACGGTGAGAGCGGAGTTGTCGCCCTTGCCCGGGAATGCGGGCTTGAGCTTGGCGAGAACATCGGCAGTCGTGTCGTTGCGCGGGCCCTCGTCGGTGTCGACGATCGTCGCTCCTTTCTTCCCCGCGATCTCGACGGGAGTGATCTCGCTCTTGAACCTTCCGCCTTCGATAGCCGCGATGGCTTTGCGATGCGAAGCCGCCGCGAATTCATCCTGCTGCTGCCGCGTGACTCCCGCTTTTGTCGCGGTGTAGTCGGCGTGTCCGCCCATATGGATGTCGCACGCGGAGCACCACAGTCCGTCCTTGATGACGCCGTCGACGAGCTTCTGGTCGCCGAGCTTCACGCCGTTGCGCATACCATAGATGTAGTACGGCGCGTTGGACATCGATTCCTGGCCGCCGGCGACGATGACTCTGCGGTCGCCGGCTTTGATCGCCTGCGCGGCGAGCATCACGGCGTTGAGGCCGGACCCGCACATCTTGTTGATCGTCGTGGCGGACACCTGATCGGGAAGACCCGCTTTGAGCGATGCCTGTCGCGCCGGCGCCTGTCCTGATCCGCCCTGGACAACGTGGCCCATTATCACTTCTTCGACGTCGGCGGGGTTCGCGCCGGAGCGCTTCATCGCCTCCTTGATTGCGAGGCCTCCGAGGTCGGTGGCGCTTACGGCTGACAGGGAACCGAGGAACTTGCCGATCGGAGTACGAGCGGCGGCGACGATGACGGCTTGGCGGGAGAGGTCGGGCATTCTTTAATAGTAATTGGGCGGGAAAGGCCTGGTTGAGATCGGGCTGGCGGCTCCGGCTTCCTCGAATACTGAAGCAGGGAGCGCTGAGCGGGTCAGCAGCTTCGCTGGGAGCTTGTCGGCGCATTGGAAGGATGCCGGAACGACGGCCCGGTGCGATCAGAATACGGGGTGAGCGACTTCAAACAACTAGTGGTTTGGCAAAAGGCGCACGCTCTGGCGGTGCATACTCATCGAGTCTCCGCATCAATGCGGCGGAAGCGCGATTCAGCGTTGAGCTCCCAGATTGTCCGGGCCGCATTCTCGATTCCAGCGAACATCGTCGAGGGCCGCCGGCAGGAGAGCGAAAAAGAGTTCGCCCGTTTCCTAAGAATCGCGCTGAACTCCGCCGTCGAGCTCGAGTATCACCTGATCCTCGCGCGCGACATCCAAGCGATGTCAGAATCCGCCTCCGATGAGCTCGTACACGAACTCATCGAAGTAAGAAGAATGATCCAAGGCCTACTGAAAAAACTCCGCTCAACTTCCCCGGCGACCCGATAGACGAGCTCCCAGCCAAGCTGCTCCCTGGCTCCCAGCTCCCTGCTTCGGTATTCGAGGAAGCCGGATTCCCACCGCGATCGGTTCTAGGCCGCAGTCCCCGCCATCGGTACCAGCGACCGAACCGCAACCTCCTCCGCCACCCGCTCAATGAAATCCGAAACAGGCATGACCTCCTGCTTCTTCCCCGCCCCGCGAATCCTCAGCGCGATCGCATCCGCATCCGCTTCGCGCTTACCTACAACCGCCATGTACGGAATCTTCATCGTCTCGCCTTCGCGGATGCGGTAGTTCAGCGTCTCGGTGCGATCGTCGAGATGCGCGCGAATTCCCTTCTCCTTCAGCCGCTTCACGATCGAAGCACCGAATTCGTTGAGATCGGCGGCGATCGGAATCACCCGCACCTGCTCCGGCGCCAGCCAGAGCGGGAACGCGCCCGCGAAATGTTCGATCAGCCCGCCCACGAATCTCTCCATCGAGCCGACGAGTACGCGGTGCAGCATTATCGGGCGGTGCGGCGAGTTGTCCGCTCCGGTGTACTCGAGACCGAATCTCTCGGGGAGATTGAAGTCGAGCTGCACCGTCGGCCCCTGCCACTTTCTTCCGATCGCGTCGATGAGCTTGAAGTCGAGCTTCGGACCGTAGAAAGCGCCGCCGCCCTCGTCGATGTCGAAGGCCTGCCCGCGCTTGTTCAAAACGTCGGACAGAGTCTTCTGCGCGCTCTCCCACAGCTCGGGAGTGCCGAGCGCTTTTTCGGTTGGGCGCGTCGCCAGCTCGATCGTGTACGGGTAGCCGAACGTCTTCAGCATCTCGTCACACAGATCCAGCAGACGCTCGATCTCGTCCGGTACCTGCTCGAGCGTGCAGAACACGTGCGCGTCGTCCTGCGTGAATCCGCGCACGCGCATCATTCCGTGCAGCACGCCGCTTCGCTCGTACCGGTAAACCGCCCCGAACTCCGCGTAGCGAATCGGCAGATCGCGATACGACCGCTGCTGCGACTGATAGATGCAGATATGCCCCG
>JALYYD010000167.1 GCA_030946775.1 Gemmatimonadota bacterium | reverse complement strand
CGCCGAAATCAAACTTGCCGCCGTTGGACGGCAAGTAGTTCGCGAGTCCGTCGATACGCAGAGCAACACCGCCGAAGCCGATGTTGACGCCCGCCAAACCGTTCACACCAAACTGATACGTGCCGGGCGAGTTATCCGCCGAACCGCGGAAATTCTCGAGCACGCCGCCCGCTCCGATGTGGAACGACGGCATGTTCGCCATCGGGAAGCTGTAAACGAGGCGCGCCGAAAGTGCGCTCGCCTTCACGTCAGCGGTACCATACCGCCGTACACCGACCGGGACCGTCGCCTTACCCGGGGTATAGACGCCATCGGCTTCCAGGTTCCACGAGGGCGCGATGAACGCTCCCAAGCGACCGCCGTATCCGATGCTGTTGCCGAAACCCGTGTCCAGGTTCCACTTGCTGTCAAAATGCGACCATTGTCCGAAGCCGCCGACGAGCAGCGTACCGGGCGACTGAGCCACGGCAGATCCGCCGACGAACAACGCGGCCATCGCGCCAAGGGTCAAACTCCTTCTCAACATGATGGTTGTCCTCTCAAAAGGTGAATACAGTCCTACCGGTACCACAGGAACGCTATGCGCTGAAGGGATTTCAAATCCCGCGACGGCGATTTAACCTGGTCGCTGGGCGTTGTTGCCCTACAATCGCACTATACTAGCGAAACTTGGCTGAACCGCTAGTACAAATGTCTTGTAAACCCAAATCTGATAAACATTTGACTCACGTTTCAGCCCGCTCCATCTGGCCCGTTCATACGAGTGCGGCCAGTGATTGCAAGTGCTACGCCATCAATGCGATGAGCGCTGATCCCCTTCCTTGCGCCCGGGTAACAGCGCGCGACGCCACCACCCGCTTCCCCGGCGGCCTCTGACCGCATTCATAGCCGCCCGCCACTCCGCCCGCATCTCCGCCGCATCCGCAAATCTCCGCTCCGGCTCCGGCTCAAGCGCCCGCCGCAACCATTCAACCACCACCGGCGGGTATCCGCGCAAATCCGCCTGCCTTCCAAGCTGACGACCGAGAATTGCGGTCGCATCATCACTGCCAAACGGCGTGCTCCCGGTCAGTGCGTAAATAACGATGGCGGCGAGGGAGAAGCAGTCCGCCTGGGGCCCCTGCGCCTCGCCGAGCAGCTGCTCGGGAGCGGAGAAGGCGGGAGTTCCCGTTCCACCCGTGACGTCCTCGCCGGTGATATTCGCGATTCCGAAGTCCGTGAGACGCCAGCGTCGGTAACGGTCGATGAGAATGTTCTCCGGCTTCAAGTCACGGTGAAGAATCCCTCGCGCGTGCGCTGCCGCGAGCGCGTCCAGCACCGCGTCGACCTGCGGCGCGATCTCCGAAAGCGTCCTCGGGCCGGACCGGGCGATGAGATTGGCGATTGATCCTTCCTCTGCTAGCTCCATCGTGTACCAGGCGACTTCTCCTCGGCTGTCGAGATCGTAAATCGGAACGATAGCCGGGTGCGCGAGCTGCGCGGCCAGTCTCGCCTCACGCCAGAAGGCGCGCACGGCGTCGTCGTCGCGCGCGATCTGCGGATGCAGCGCCTTGAGCGCGACCTCTCTCTCAAGCGAAAGATCGCGCGCCCGCCAGACGGTTCCGAATCCGCCCCGCCCGAGCTGGGAAAGAATTTCATAGTCATCTCCCACAGCCCAGCGAAGGCGCGCCTCGTCGCTCTCGATGGCCGACGGCTCTGGAGCTTCTCCGCGCAGCAGCAGCCCGGTGCGCAGCGAATCACCGCGATCGATTGCCCGCATCAGTGCGCCAAGGGATGGGAACCGGTCCTCCGGATTCCTCGAAAGCGCGCGATCGACCGCTTTGGCGAGCACGTCGGGACACTCCGGACGGACCAGCTTCACCGGCGGGATGTCACCGGCCGGCGGCATCTCCCCGGTGAGCGCCGAAAAGCAAATAGCACCGATCTGCCACTGATCGCTCGCCGGACTTGGATTCCAGCTGTCGCCCCATTCGGGCGGCCGTGGTCGGGGGGAGCTGGGAGAACGCTGCCCGTCGGAGTTGTTCGGCCGCGCGCCGGATGCGCCAGGACGAGCGCCGACGGGAATTGCGCCGGGCTCGACCGCCCACTGCCATTCGAGCATCCACAACCGGCCAGTCGGCGTCATAAAAAGCGCATCGGCCCTGAGACCGCCGTGAGCGAGTCCGGTGTTATGGAGGTATGCGAGCGTCGAGCAGCTGCCTCGCAGTACTTGCAAGACGAAGGGAATGTCGGCGACACCGAGCCGCTGCAGCCGCGCGCTCACCGTTTCTCCCGTCACCCAGCGGCGCAAATACCCGGGACCGCGGCGGCCGTCGCCCTGCGCCATCCAATAGTGGTACGTCGTCGGGATCGAGGGATGGCTCCGCTGCGCGAGCTGTCTCGCTTCCGCAAAGAGCCACGCCGCGTGCGCGGGGTTTGGCGCGGTCACCATCGCGAGGGAGCGGCCAAGGCCATCGATCACTTCCTGATAGTGCCGGTAATCTCCATAGAGACCGTCCTCCCCCCACTTCCATGCCGGCGGGAGCTGCCAGCCCTCGATGTGCATCGGAAGGCGCCGCGCGACGCGCGGCAGCGGCGGTTCGTTGCGCGGCGTCGTCATCCAGTCGGTCTCACCAGCGCGATGAGCACCCGCGCACCTTTCGCTTCCTGGCTGGTGACCGCTATCTCGCCTCCCCAGTGCTCGATGATTCGCCTGCTCGTCGCGAGCCCGAGACCGCTTCCCGTCGTGCGCGTTGAGAAATGCGGCTCGAAGATTCTCGGCAGGGCCGCCGCGGGGATGCCGCTTCCATCGTCGGTGATTTCGATCGTCACTCGCTTCTCTTCTTCCCTCAGTGTTATCTCTACGCGGCGGGCGCCGGCGAGGCGGGCATTCTCGAGCACGTTGAGGATAACTTCTCTCAGCTCGTCTCCTCTCGCCATTGCGATCAGCATTTGGTCGGCTCCTCGCAGCTTCCATCTCACCTCGCCCTTTCCCATCTGCTCGAGCGCCGTCACGTCGCGCACGATTTCCGCAACATCCAGCCGCTCCGCCGGCAGGAGATCCGCAGGCGCGCTGCCGTAGCGGCTGAACGAGCGCGCGATCGAGTCGAGGCGGTCGATCTCCGACAGGATCCTGCCCACGTTCTCGTCGAGCACCCTGTCGAAGTCAGGCCGGTTGTCCAGTCGCGCGCGCCGGAGATGCTGGACCCCGAGCCGGATCGGTGTGAGTGGATTCTTGATCTCGTGGGCAACCTGGCGCGCCATCTCACCCCACGCGATGACGCGCTCCGCGCGGGCGACTTCGATGCGGCTGAGCTCGAGATCGCGGGCGAGCCGCTTGGCCGCTACTCCGCTGAGCGCGAGCGCGGCAACGGCGCCAAGACCGGTCGCGAACAGAACGAGCATCCCGAGATCGCGACGCCTCCGGTCGAGGACGATATCGTCACCGCGAGCCGGCGCGGCGAGAATGTACCGCTCTTCGTTCGGCCCCCGAGCGGCGCGATAGCCGATCAGCGCGTCGCTTCCCCCAATGTCTTCCTGCGCCGATGCGGTCAGCTCGCCGCGCGAACCGATCTCCATCTGCACGGCGGGAGGAAGTGACACGCCGCCAGGGGCCAGGGAGGCGTAAAGCGAATCGCTGGACGCGTAGAGCAAACCCGAAGAATAGATGAAGACCGGCGCGTCGAGGCGCGAAGCAGCGGCGGCGAGATTCGTCAGCGCGCTGCCCTCGCCGATCGTCGCCAGCGATTCGTTCACCAGCAGCTCACGCGTCTGGCGATCGTCGCTGCGCAGACGCTGGTACGACCAGGACGCGAACGTGACGGCGGGAACGACGAAGAACGCGAACAGCGCGAGAGTGAGTTTCGCGCGGTACGTGCGCGTCCATCGCCCGACTCGCCCACGGAGCCAACGCGCAAAGGGAGGCTCCGTGGCCGCCCCTGCGAGCCAAAGAACGCCGGCGAGCAAGACGTCGAGCAGAACGATCAGAACGCCTCGCTCACCGCGCGCAGCGAATGAGCGGAGGTCCACCTCGACATGCGCCCGCTTCGTCCCGGCTGAGGTTGGAATTAGGCGATCACCGTGCCATTGGTCCCCGATCCGCTGCCAGGCCACGTGACGCAGGTCGGCGCTGACACCGGGGCTGGTCTCCGCGAGGGTCACCGTGTACGGCGGATCGCCACCCCCGTGCCGGGCTAGCCCGAGGAGTGAGGCGAATGGCGGAGCGGAAACCAGACGCGTGTGCGGGAGCACGAGAACCGTTGTGACAGCGCCGTCCGGGTGAACGGCTCTGGCCAGCGCCTGCACCCCCGTCGGCCCCAGAAAGCTGACCGTTGCCCCCGAGTCGAGCGACGCCGCGCTAGCATAGGCGATGCTCGATGAATCGGTCGCGCCGGGGGCGAGATCGAGCCGCGCAATCATTTCGCCGGTATCGCTTCGAGTCTCAAGGACGACCGGGAATTCCGCCGCGCTCAGCTCCGACGATGCGTATAACCGGAGCAGCTCACGCGAGTTCTTCGGCGCCGGACTGGCTGAGATCGCGGCGACGAATCGTTCGACAAGCATGTATTCCGACTCATCAACGCGAGTGAGCGCGGCGAGGTCACGTTCGGCGAGACGCAACCGCTGGCGGGTCGTGGTCGCCCAAAGCGCGCCGGTGGCGAGCACGGCTGCGCCGAAGGCGACGGCGATGATCGTGCGCGAACCGAGCGTCCCGGATTTGCCGAATGCAATCCGCCCCAGCGAGCATCCGGCGAGAACGACGCTGAAAACGAAAAGAAAAACCGGCAGCTCCCACGAGAGCCATAGCCCTGGCGTCGAGCCCCACGACGGCTGGCCTACTCCGCGCACGATGTGGGAGGCGAGCACTGCGCCACCCGCGATCGCGACGACGGCGAGAATGCCGGCGGCGGGCCTGGAGATGGAGATCCGCCGGCGCGCGCGGCTGATCGCGAACACCGCCATCAGCAGGAGAAATACCGTGACGAGCAGCGCGGCGGCGTTCGCGGTGAACGGGCCGCCGACGCGCGAAAAATAGAATCCCGGATCGAACGCGCGCGACGTGTTGGAAAACTCGCTCCACGGAACGAGTCCGTTCAGCGCCAGCCCGACGCCGAGCGTGAACAGCCGAAGGAAAAGATCGCGGCGCTGCATCCAGGCAACGATCAGAAGCAAAACGTATCCGGCGAGCAGGATGATTCCCCACCGCGCGCGCGTACGCAGCGCTTCACGATAGAGCATCCTGGCTGGGGTGCCGGGGGTTGGCCGGGCGTAGAGAATCGCCCGCTCGCCTACGGAAACCACGGGCTGGCCCGCTGTGGCGGAATCCGCAGCGGGCGAGAGAGCAAATCGAAAGCGCGAGAGTCCGAGATTGTTGACCGCAGTGGCGATCGGCGTCGAGAGGTAGGCCGCAGGGGGCTCGGCGGCGACCACTGCCGACGCGACGGCGCGCCTGGGGCCGCGCGAGCGCACGACGTGGAGCAGCGTGAAGAACGCATCCCGAGTGACCGAGATTCCACTTGAAATCGAATCGGGCCGGGAGCGCGACGCACCGGCCCAGGCGAGCGGCGACCCATTCTCGAACAGCATCACCGATTCCAGCCCTCCGCGCACTCCAAGCCCGGAAAGCGCAGCGAACGCGGCGGCCTCGCCGGACGGCGCGGAGAGAGCGGCAGTCGCGAGCGCTTCGAGCCGCGACGTTTCGGCCTGAAGAGAGCGGCGAAGCGTCGCGACGTCGGCGTCAGGATTTTGTGGCACCGCCGTTTCGGCCGAAGACGACATCCCCACTCGCATCCAAAATGCGATGGCGACGAGCAGCAGCGACGCGCCGGCAAGCATTGCGCGGCGCGCTCGTATCCCGCTTCTTACGGCAACCGAGCGACTCAACGACAAGATGACTGTTCCCTCAACCGCCTCCTCTCCGCGTCCCCTTCGGGTGAAAGAGCTCGGCCCCGCCGAGATCAACGCAGCGATGTCGAACGACCCACGCCTCATCCTGCCGGTGGGCACGTGCGAGCAGCACGGTCCTCACCTTCCGCTCGGCTGCGACACCATTATCGTCGAGCATTTGTGCGACGATCTGTCCGCAGAATATGGCGTGCTTCGCGCTCCGACGGTCGAGTATGGGGTGAACGTTGACACGGAGCGCGGCTTTCCGGGGAACGCGTCGCTGAGAAAAAAGACGCTCCACCGGATGCTGAACGACCTGCTCACCTCGTGGGAAGAAACGGGAGTGAAGGAGTTCGTGCTCATCACCGCTCACGGTCACGACCAGCACCAGGAGGCGCTGGCGACGGTGACGACGGTGCAGGCTCGGGTTCGCGTGGTCGACATTTTCGGGGTGAATTTGGCGGACCTTCTCGAAGGACAGACGGAAGCGATGCACGGAGACGAGGTGGACACTTCGCTGATGCTCTACCTCGCGCCGCAGCTGGTGCATCAGGAGCTCGCCCAGGACTACATGATGTCGCGAGAGATGCTGAGGCGTTACCGCCGCGGCAGCCTGAAGGTTCCAAGCGGAAGCGCCGGTTCCATCGGCCGTCCCTCGCTGGCGTCGGCGGAAAAGGGAAAGCTCCTCTACGAGCGCATCCGGTCGAAGATCAGCGACCGGATATTCCTCGCCCCTGCCTCTGCGGAATAGCGCGGCGGCGTCTATCGGAACTGCCCGGGATTTCGTACTTTGTTTCGCAAAGTACGTCCCCTCGACGAAGTTTTTTGACCGCCTGAAACTCAGTTGTATAGTAGGCCGTAGTTTGTAACAACTTCTCCTCCCAACATCACCGCAATGATGCGTTTTCTGATTGCCCTTTCGTTCGTCGCCGTCCAGGCCGCTTCGGCACAGGCCAGCCGCGACACGCTGACGAAGAACACTCTCACGATGGATGAGGCGATCGCGCTGGCGCGACGCAACAACCCGAATTTTCTACAGACGGTCAACAACCGCCACACGGCGCAAGCGGCGATCCGCAGCGCGTACGGGGCGCTCCTCCCGAGCGCCGACGCTTCGCTTTCCGCCACCCGCCAGCAGAGCGGCCAGCAGATCGTAAGCGGATCGTCGCTCGGGGCGAGCTCCGACATCAATCAGTCGAGCTACCGGTTCGGATTTGGCTACCGTCTCAACAGCGCCACGCTGATCATGCCAAGCTTGCAGCGCGCCAACAAGAACGCAGTCGAAGCCGACATCACAGGCGCGGGCCAGAACCTCCGCGACCTCGTCGCGCAGCAGTACCTGACCACGCTGCAGGCCGAAGCGCGCGCCGATCTGCAGGACACTCTGCTCGTTGCGGCGGAAGCTCAGCGTGTGCTGGCGCAGGCGCGTGAGATCGTCGGGTCCGGTACCCAGCTCGACGTGCAGCGCGCGGAAGTGACGCTCGGGCAGCAGCAGGTGGCGGTGCTTCAGTCCCGCAATCAAATAGAGATCGAAAAGCTGAAGCTGTTTCAGTACATGGGAGTTCCGCAGCCGTCAAACGTGAAGCTTGTCTCCAACTTCGACATCAGGCCGACGACGCTGTCGCTCCCCGAGCTTCTCGAGTCGGCGCAGACGCGGAACCCCGTCGTGCTCGCGCTTCGCTCCCGGCAGCGCGTGGCTGACCTCAACGTAAAGCGCGAGCGCGGCGAGTATTCGCCGACGCTTTCGCTGAGCACCGGCATCGGCGGCTACACCTACGGATACGTGAACGACAACTTCGTCGTCACGCAGGCGCAGGCGTCGACCGCGGCGGCGAAGACGAGCTGCATCCGCACGGAGGAAGTCCGCGCTGCGCTCGGTCTCAGCAACACTCTCTCTTCGTGCAGCGCGATCGCATTCACCGACGCGCAGGCGGCGGCCCTGCGCCAGCAGAACTCGAAATTTCCGTTCAGCTTCACGAGATCTCCGCGCTCGATCACGGCAGTGCTTTCGATGCCGCTGTTCGACGGCTTCGCCCGCGAAGAGAGAGTCGAGCAGGCGATCGTTTCACGCGAAGACGCGCAGCTGGGCGTCAGAGCCCGAGAGCTTGGCCTCAAGGCCGAAGTGACCGCCGCGTATCTCACGCTTACGACGGCCGAGAAGACCGTAGCGCTGCAGCAGCAGAACTCGGCGAAGGCGAAGCAGGAGCTGACGCTCGTTCAGGAGAGATATCGCGTCGGCGCGACGACATACGTCGACGTGATGCAGGCGCGCGCCGATTACGAGCGCGCGGAAAGCGACCGCATCAACGCGGTCTATGATTACCACAAGGCCTTTGCCGCGCTTGAAAGCGCCGTCGGCCACCCCCTCCGTTAATCCGAGATCATTCCATGAGCAAAAGAACGAAGCTGTCAGTTTTCGGGGCGATCGCCCTGGCGCTGCTGCTGATCATCGTCGCCGGCGCAATGAAGGGCCGGAACAAGGCGACGGAAGTGCGCATCGAGAAAGTCGAGCGGCGCGACCTCGTGGCCTCGGTCACGGCGAGCGGTCAGGTGCAGCCGCATACGAAGGTTGATTTGAGCGCCGACATCACCGGCCGAGTCGTGCGGCTGGCGGTGAAGGACGGTGACATGGTCACCAAGGGGCAATTCCTGCTCGAGATCGATCCGACGCAGTATCAGGCGAACGTCGAGCGCGCGACAGCGGCTGTCGCGAGTGCGAGATCGCAGTCTGCCCAGGCGAAGCCGTCGCTGATGCAGGCGCAGCGCACCTACGACCGGCTGGCGGCGCTCAAGAAGGCGAACCCGACGCTCGTTTCGGACGAACAGCTAGAGCAGCTCCGCACCAACGTCGAAGTTGCGCAAGCGCAGCTGGAAGCGGCGGGCCACGCCGTAGATCAGGCCTCGGCTTCGCTTCGCGACGCGCGCAGCAGCCTCAGCAAGACCACCATCGTCGCACCGATGAGCGGCCGCATCACGCGGCTCAACGTGGAGCAGGGTGAGACGGCGATAATGGGAACGTTGAACAAAGACGCGGCTACGCTCCTCACCATCAGCGACATGAGCCTGCTCGAGACGAAGGTCAAGGTCGACGAGACGGACGTCTCGCGCATCAAGCTCGGAGACTCGACGGTAATCCAGCTCGATGCGTTCCCGGATACCACGTTCATCGGCCGCGTCTCCGAGATCTCGAACAGCTCGGTGAAGGCCGGGATCACC
>JALYYD010000151.1 GCA_030946775.1 Gemmatimonadota bacterium | reverse complement strand
CTCCGAGCGTGGGGGGTGGAACGTAGGAATACGACGCGGTGTGAAAGCCGCGCGGATAGAAGTCGGTGTACTCCGCCTGCTCGACTTTCCTGAACTCGAAAACGCCGCGCCCTGAGAAGTAGAGGTTGAACTCACCGTCATCGGTGAGCTTGCCCTGGCCCAGTATCCGCTCGGCGCCATTTCCGTTGCGCTTGCCGATGGCAAGTACAGCGGAGTCCTTCACTTCGATCCGATCGACACGAAGCTGACGCCCGAGGTTGCGTTCCGGGTTTCGGATGAAGGCGCCGAGCGAGCCATCGGGGCGGCGCCTGACCGCGAGGAACATCGTCATCGTGTCGTCGAGCGGATCCACGGTTCCCACCCAATGACCGTGCGCATCGCGGGCAAGTGTTATCGGCGAGGCATATTCGGATCCGCTCGACATCGTCGGCGGCTGGATCCAATGACCCGAGATCGTGGAGCGGTCTTTGGAGAGGAAGGCGATGAGAGCGCCGCCGCGACTAGGTAGATCGAACGAGATGGTATCGTGCCGGGCGGAAAACTCAACGCGCGAGCCGGCGATCTCGGCACTGAAGCCTCTCGGCGTCGAATAGATGACGAGGCTGCCCCGAACATCGGGCCCGAAGCGCCGGTGCGCTGCGTAGAGGCCTGGGCGGATCGTCGCGCCCGTGGTCTGCGCCCGAATTGGCGATGCTATCGAAGCGAGTAAGATTGAAAGGAGCGAACCGCGGACAGTCGCAAGCATCATGGTTTCCGCTCTCCAGTCACCGCTTGTTAACCAGGTGGATCCAGACGTCGTCACCGGACGGGACGAGGATGGATGTTAGCGAGTGAGTGACGATGGCAACGGATCTTCCGTTGTCGTGCATCACGTTCGCGAGCACGAGCTCCGATATGGTTGGAACCGTCTCCTGCGAGCTCACGATGCGAACCTGGCCGGTGTCCGCCAACATAATGGGGCGATAGTCAGCGAATGAATCCATCTCCCGTACGACCTGCTTGCCGTCGGGAGTGAAGACATATCCCCGCTCTCCGCCGACAGTGCGGGTTTCTCCCATGATTAGCGAGGCGGGTATCAGCCACGCCTCGATCGAATCGGCTTCGAAGCGCAGGGTAACCGGCGTGTACATTCTTTGCGCGGAACGATACTCTGCTGCCCCGTGCCGCTGCGCTGTCCATTCCGCTAGTTCGAGCGCGATCAGTTGGCCCGTATCGAGTGGCTGAGTAAAGCGCGCGCGGGATCCCAGGTCGACCGCCACCACGTTCCGCGCCGCCACGAACGACGTGTCGATATCGGCGAAGACTCCGACCCATCGACCATTGCCGCGGAGACAATGATGTGCGTGTCCGAGGGAATCAACAGGTCCGAATGCGCCGTCCCTCCTCGCGAGTGCGACCTGCCGGGCGCAACGGAGCAGAGACATCAGCTCGCGTGCTTCCCGGTCACCGCGATCGAATGCGGCCGCCTCTTGTGTCGTTAAGGATTGGGCTTGAATCTCGCCGCCGCACGGAACGGCTAACAAGAAAACTGGAAGGTATCGCATCAAACAAAGCAGTACACGCAAATGTCGCATGCAGGCTCCGGAAGCGGAGGAAACAATACCCAATAAATCTACCCGGTTTGAGCAACTGTCTAAGCGCGACCGTATTTGGTTTCCCAGCTGAGGATGACTCGCTGCCAGGCGGTTCCGCTAGCGTCCCCCTGCCAACCGCTGCTTCATCTCGGTCAGCCAATTCGGCGCGATGACGAGCTGGTAGTCGTTTCTGTTCGTCACCAAACCGAGGAAGCGACCGTCGCGCGCCAAGTCGCCAGGCTGCGCGGGGCCGCTGCCCGCTAGGACAGGCAGCGTCTTGAAAACTGTATCGCGGGAGACGATCCGCAGCCTGGGCGATGTAGCTAGAGTCGCGGAGATCACGCTGCCCCCGGCGTGATAGTAGACTTTCGAGCCGTCGGCCGACCACACTCCGGCCCCTCCGCCACCCGCTGATACTTGGGTGCGGGCGGAAGGATCCGGGTACGAGTACACGTACACCTCTGACTGGCCGGACTCGATGTCAGTGATCATCACCCATTTGCCGTCCGGGGAAAACGCCGGTTGTGTAACTCCGACGCCGCTCTCCACGAATCTCCGTGAGACAGACGGGGAATCGAGGGCAACCCGAAAGAGTCGCCACGCGTTGCTGGCGTATCCGATGTAGAGCACCGATCTGCCATCGCCGGAGATTCCAGCTTCCGCCGTGAAGGCGGCGGCATCGAATAGCTTCTTCGCGGCAGAGCCGCCATCAGCATTCTGCGACCAGACCGCATACCTCTTCTCGTTCCCGAGGGCAACATAGACCACGCTTTTGCCGTCGGGTGACCACGACGGCGATGCCGCCGCCTCCACGCTCGACAATCGCGAAAAAGTTCCGGTTGAAATTTCGTAGATCCAGATCGCGGACTTGCCAGCGTCCTGCACGGCAACTGCGATTCTGGTTCCGTCGGGAGAAAGACGCGGAATTCCGAACTGACGTGTCTCCTGCGAGATGGGGGTCACCTTCCCGTCGCGGGTTATCCAGGCAAGGCGAGTATTCGTGCCGCCGCGACCCGTGAGCAATGCGCCATTCCGCGAAACGAAGATTTCCGAGTTGCCGTTTAATCCCTGGCCAACTTCCACGGGGTCGAGAACTGGCACCGGCGCTCCGGTTGCGCTGCGGCGCGATCTGTCGAGCGAGATTCCCATCACCGCGCCGTCGGCCTGCACGTAAACGAGAACGCTGCCAATGACCGCTAGAGGACGCACTCCGAGGAGATCCCATCTCGTTACATCTCCGCCGTCCACGGACGCCGTCGCGAGACGCGAAGACGCGAGACTGCCGCTCCATATGACGAACACCACGCTCTTCCCATCGGAAACGGCAATCGGCCACAGGAAGTCGGTCTCTCCCTTTGTCGTATCCGGTTTCACGAATTCCTGAAGCTTTCCGCCCGATGCGCTGACCTTGGACAAGCCGTGGAAATCCTGCTCGGCTCCGAAGATGAACTGATCGCGGGTCGTCCAATCAATGCCGTTCTGGCTTCCCGCGTCCGCGACGTTAATCGGCGCGCTGCCATCCAGCCGCATCTTCTTCAGCTTTCCGCCCGCCTCGAACGCGACCCAGACGCCATCCGGTGAGAAGACTGGCTGCGTTCCGTGCGCCGTGCCGGGCAGAAGTCTCGCGTCGAGCTGGTCGGTTTGCTGCGCGTAGAGCGAGTTGCCCTGAGGCGAGCGTCCCTGATAGACGAGCGTACTTCCATCCGGTGATATCGCGCCGGGCCACGGTGTGCCGTCGGTGGGCCTCGCACTGTCGGGTGTCGCAAGCACGAACCTCACCGTTCGCGCTGGTGGAGCGGTATTCCGTCCGCCTAACAGCAGGGCGCCGAGCAGCACCAGAGAGAGAACGGCGAATGACGCGACGAGCGGATCCTTGAAGCGGTTCAGCCATCCACGATGTCTCGTGCTGGCGAGGCGCGCGCTCGTGACTGCGGCCGATGCGGTGAAGTCGCCGCGCCCTTGAAGTCCGTCGGCGTATTCCTTGACGTTCGAGAAGCGATCGGCGGGAAGCTTCTCCAGCGCGCGCTGCACCGTCGCCTCCACGTATTCCGGAACGGCAGAGCGCGTCGTGCGGATCGGCCTCGGCTTCTCCGTCAGCATCCGCGCGATCACCGCCTGCGATGTGTTGCCGGTATGCGGCGGCTCGCCGGTAAGCATCTCGTAAGTCATCGCGCCGAGCGAATAGATGTCGCTCCTCGCGTCGATCACGCGATCGCCGGTGGCCTGCTCGGGGCTCATATACGCCGGCGTCCCGAGGGAGAG
>JALYYD010000150.1 GCA_030946775.1 Gemmatimonadota bacterium | reverse complement strand
GCGCTGGGGCGGGCGGCTGATTCACGTCAGCACCGACTGCGTGTTCGAGGGATCGCGCGGAAATTACGCCGAGACCGACCCCGCCGAGGCGCGCGACATCTACGGAATGACGAAGATGCTCGGCGAGCCCTCGGGGCCGGGGGTTCTGACGCTTCGCACATCTATGGTCGGCCGTGAGATCCGTCATCACGAGTCGCTCCTCGAATGGCTCATCTCGCAGAACCACGGGAAGGTGCGCGGCTTCACGAAGATGTTCTGGAGCGGCGTGACGAACATCTACCTCGCCGACTTCATCGTGGACATCCTCAAGAACCATCAGTCGCTCGACGGCCTGTATCATCTTTCCGGTGAGCGCGTCTCGAAGCACGAGCTGCTCGTGGCGATGCGCGACGCGCTCGGTCTCGACATCGAGATCGTCCCGGAAGAAGGCGTCGTGCTTGACAGATCGCTCGACGGCGCCAAGCTTCGCTCTGTCACGAAGCACGACACGCCGCCGCTGCGCGACCTGCTGGCCGAGATGGCAGCCGACCCGGGTCCGTACCCACAAATTGCCTGACCGAATGCCGAAAGAGTCCGCGCCCGTAAAGGCGCCCCGCCGGATGAAGGTGATGACCATTCTGGGCACGCGCCCGGAGATCATCCGACTTAGTCTGGTAATAAAGCTGCTCGACCAGCTCGCCGAGCATACGCTCGTCCACACCGGCCAGAACTTCACCGACACGCTCACGGACATTTTCTTCCGTGAGATGGACGTGCGCCAGCCCGACGTGCACCTCGCCGTGCGCGGCTCGTTCGGCGAGCAGGTTGGAATGCTGCTGCCGGCGGTGGAGAAGCTGTTCACAGAACGGCGCCCCGATCGCCTTCTCGTGCTTGGCGACACGAACAGCGGCATCGCCGCCGTAATCGCGCGCCGGTTCGGCATCCCCGTCTACCATATGGAAGCGGGCAACCGCGCCTATGACGACCGCATCCCTGAGGAAGTGAACCGCCGCGTCATCGATCACGCGAGCTCGATCCTGATGCCGTACACGGCCAACAGCCGCGCGAATCTCATCCGTGAGGGATTTCCCCTCGAGCGCATTCTCGTAACCGGAAACCCGATCAAGGAAGTGATCGATCACCACGCCGCTGCGGTGAACTCAAGCACGGCACTCACCCGCCTGAAGGTCGAGGAAGGGAAGTACTTCCTCGTCACCGCTCACCGCGCCGAGAACGTTGACAACCCCGAGCGCCTTAACGGAATCGTTGGATCGCTGCGCGCTCTGCACGCGAAGTATGGATACCCGGTGTTGTGCTCGGTGCATCCGCGCACGGCAGGCAAGATGCAGCAGCATGGGATCTCGACCGAGGAGCCGGGGGTTCATTTTCTCGAGCCGCTCGGATTCTTCGATTTCATCCGGCTCGAACGCGGCGCGTTCTGCGTTCTCACCGACAGCGGCACGGTTCAGGAAGAGACGTGCATAATGCAGGTGCCGAACGTCACCATCCGCGAAGTGACGGAGCGGCCGGAAACTGTGGAGTGCGGCTCGAACTTCCTCGCCGGCACCGATCCCGGCGCAATTCTCGCCGCGGTGGAGATCGTTACCCAGCTCAACGGGAAGTGGACGCCGCCGGTGGAATATCTGGCCGAGAATGTTGCCGCGACCGTTTGCCGCATCGTCACCAGCTACAGGATGCCGGACCCGGCCGAGATCGAATGGCGCTCCGGCGCGCGAAGCTGATTATTGGCCTTGTCTGATCTCGTTCTCGTCACCGGCGCGCGGGGGTTTGTGGGCAGCGCGCTGATCGGACATATGGCATCGAAGTGGAAGTCCGGGGGGCCGCGCATTTGCGCGGCCTCTCGCGTTTCCATACCCGGCCTGCCCGCGAATGTGACCCAGACGCTATCGCCGGAGCTCGGTGAAAACGCCGATTGGCGCGTTGCTCTCGGAGGTGTGACCACCGTAGTTCACACCGCGGCGCGCGTTCACCAGATGCACGACAAGGCTGCCGATCCGCTCGCCGAGTTCCGCGCCGTGAATACGCTCGGGACGCTTGCGCTCGCGCGGCAGGCCGCGGCCTCGGGAACGCAGCGCTTCGTCTTTGTCAGCTCGATCAAAGTGAATGGGGAAGAGACGTCGCCCGGAGCTCCGTTCGCGGCCGACGATCCGCCTTCGCCACGCGATCCTTACGGCATCTCGAAGAGCGAAGCGGAAATCGCGCTCCGTGAGCTGGGACGCGAGACGGGGATGGAAATCGTGATCGTCCGCCCCGTTCTCGTGTACGGCAACGGAGTCGGCGGCAACTTCCTCACGATGCTGCGCTGGGTCGCGCGCGAGCTGCCGCTTCCGCTGGGGTCGGTTCATAATCTCCGCAGCATCGTGGCGCGCGCGAATCTCGCGGATCTCCTCGCGACCTGCGTCGTTCACCCGGCGGCGGCGAACGACATCTTTCTCGTCAGCGACGACGAAGACATCTCCACCACCGAATTGATCAGGCGCCTCGCTGCGGGAATGGGGAAGCGCGCGCGTCTCATTCCGGTTCATCCCGCGGCGCTCTCCGCGGCGGCGCGCATCGCCGGCAAGAAAGACGTCGCGCACCGTCTCCTCTCCTCGCTTCAGGTGGACATCTCGAAGACGCGGAGGATTCTCGGCTGGTCCCCACCCGTCTCCTCTTCCATGGCGCTCGCCGAGACGGCGCGCGAGTTCCTGCGAGAGAGCGGAGATAGTCATTGAGACGCTGACGGACTAACTTTGAGCGCAATGCTTCGGAGCAAGCCATCTCGTTGATCTCGGGAC
>JALYYD010000135.1 GCA_030946775.1 Gemmatimonadota bacterium | reverse complement strand
GACTTGTAGCACTCGGTCCAGCGTTCGTCGCCGCGTCGCGGGCTGCTTTTGCGGGCGAGCATTTTACTGCGGCCGCGAGTCTCGCCTTGCTCGTTCCAAAGTGGCTGCCGGCGCCCATCTTCGTCGCCTACTTTGTCGGTTGCGCGCACCTCGCCGCTGCGTCGAGCTTCGCTGCGAAGCGACTCGTCCGATGGTCGGCAATCAGTCTGGCAGTGATGTTCGCGCTGTTCGTTTTGCTGATGGACTTGCCCGGTGCGAGCCAGCATCCGGCGAGCCGGATCAAATGGATCCTTGTCGCGCGCGAAACGACCTTCGCGATCGGTGCGCTCGCACTTTATGGCTCTGCCGCGCTCGGCCCACGGGCCCGCGCTTCGGCGACGATAGCTGAAATCGCGAGAAGTTGGACTGGATTCGTGCTCATCTTTTATGGCGCCCAGCACCTCCTTAATCCGGAGTACTCGCCCGGTGTGCCCGATTCGATGCTCACCGCGGCTTGGGTTCCCGTTCCGCACGCGATTGCCTACGCGACCGGCATCCTGCTCATCGGGTTCGGCATCGCGATGTTCGTAAGGAAATACGCCGCCGCTGCAGCCGCGCGATGCGGGTTGCTGATGTTACTGCTCACGATCACCCTCTACGTGCCGCAGTGTTTTCTGGCGCGGACCGTGGCAGATCAGGTTAACGCGATCAACTTCGTATTCGATACGCTGCTCTTCAGCGGAATGATGCTGGTGATAGGCGGATTGTGCGGTCTTACTTGGCGACGCCCGGAATCGCCGATGTTCCGTCAGACCACCGGCGCACCGGAATGAGCAGAACGCGAACCGGAGAACTTGGATCGCTCGCCGAGCCGTCGATGATTGTGTTGTTTGCGTCGCTCAGTCCCCACGCCGCGGAAGGCAGCGACTTGTCAAACCAGAACATCAAGTGCGGCATCCAATGGGATGTCGTATTCGAGAATCGCTGCTCCGCGGAGAGCATGTAGGCCATCGCACCGGCGGCCGGCATCGAAAAGGCGTGGGAGGCGTACGCGCTGCGCGTTCGATTCGCGATCTCAGCTGTACTCACGCCTGCCATCACCCACTCCGCGCGCTTACGCACTACCGGGAGGACAGTGTGAACAGCGGGAGGATTGAAACAGGCTGGCCCACGATTGGTCGGGTCCCAGAATCCAGGGTCGCCTATCGGGGAATCGAAGGATCGGTACACAAAACACGTAAAGCCGTTCGTGCCGTGCACCGATTCCACGTAACCGCTCCTGGTCAGGACCAACACGGTAGCGGAGTCGGTGATCTGCTTCGGGGCGGCGGTCCGCGCAAGTACAATCTCGGCGGTGCGGTCGCTCATCAGATACGGAGCGAGATCCCGCGCTCGTTGCGCTGAACACGGTGCCGAAGACAACACGGCGATTGCAGCGAATAGCGTCAGGCGGTGTGGCATCGTTGATATCCTCCCGTCTGAACTTACAATTCCGGCCGCAACCTTGCGAGTTAGTGCCTGAATTCACGCGGGATCGCGGGTTCATATCCTGCTCGGCGCGTTTAAATCAGCCAATCAGCTGAAGCAGGGGTGTGTCCGGCCATCATCAGGGGAATGACGGCGCCGCCGATGAGGCCGAATGTCCAGACTATTTGTTCATTTAATGATCTCTGCAGGCGCAAAAGTTGGGGACGAATCACGCCGCGGCAGCGCCGGATGGGTGGTTGTACGGCAGTTTATGTCGCAGAGCAAATGCACGCGGGCGGTACATTCTGCAACTTTCTCAGATGACTAGAACGCGATTCGCTTTCCTCGTCCTCGTGGCGGCCGCCTGCTCCCCGGCGCCACAGCTCGGCTCCTCCGCCGACCAGGAGATCTCTTCCCGGTACCGTCTGCCAACCGGTGCGTATCTCGATCCCGCCGGTACGTCGACTGATCTAGGGTCGATGCCGCTTTCAATGGCGCTTTCCCCGGATGGCAAGAACATCGTCGTCCTCCTCAACGGGTGGCGCGAACAGGGAATCCAGGTTGTCGAGCGCAGCTCCGGCCGCGTGACGCAAACTCTCAAGCTCCCCGCGGTTTTTCTCGGATTGAAGTTCGCCCCAGATGGCAGATCGATTTTCGTTTCCGGCGGAAACGGCGACGTTATTTACCGGCTCGCCTGGAATGACGGAAGCGCCGCCCTGAGCGACAGCATCATCCTCGCGCCGCGCGTGAAGGGTAAAAACGGGAAACGTTATCCCGCCGGGCTCGCGATCTCCGCCGACGGCAAAACTCTCTACGCCGCGGAGAATCTCTCCGATTCCATCGCTGTAGTGGACATTAATTCCGGCCGAGTCACCCAGCGGTTCAGCGCCGGCCGATATCCGTACGACGTCGCACTCGCCGCCGATGGCCACGTGTACGTCTCGGCGTGGGGAGAATCGAATGTGTACGCGTTCAGCGGCGCGAACGGGCGTCTCACGCCGGCGGGGCGCATCGCGGTTCCGCGGCATCCGTCCGCACTCCTGCTCAATCAGGATGGGACGCGCCTGTTCATTGCATCTGCGAGCACCGATCGAATCGCGGTGGTGGACACGAAGTCGAACTCTATTGTCGCGACTCTCGACGATTCGCCACCAGGCAACGTTCCCGAGGGCAGCACGCCGAACTCGCTCGCGCTCTCCGCCGACGGCACGCGGCTTTACGCCGCCGAAGCCGACAACAATGCCGTCGCCGTCTTCGATCTGTCCGCAAACACAGCGGGGCGCAGCAGCTCTCATCCGCGCGATTCGCTAATCGCAAGAATTCCGGCGGGATGGTATCCCGCCGCGGTTTTCGAGAATTCTGGCAGTCTCTATGTGCTGAACGCGAAGGGGAAGGGCACTCGTCCTAATCCGCGAATGACACAGCCGGACACGCGGCGGCCGAGCGGATCTCCTGATTACACGCTCGGGCAGATCTCCGGCACGCTCAGCGTCGTTCCGATGGCATCCGGGGATATGAGCGCGTACTCGGTGCGAGTGGCGGCGGCGAATGGTTGGGGTGCGCCGCGCGCGGGATTCCATTATCCGCCGTTCAAGCACGTCATCTACATCATCAAGGAGAATCGCACCTACGATCAGGTGCTGGGCGATCTCACTCAAGCTGACGGCGACAGCAGTCTCACGTTTTTCCCGCGCAGAAACTCGCCGAACCACCACGCGCTCGCGGAGCGATTCGGAATTTTCGACCGCTTCTTCGTGAATGCCGAAGTGAGCCCGGACGGCCACAACTGGTCCACCGCCGCATACGTGACTGATTATTCCGAGAAAACGATTCCGTCCAATTACTCCAGTCGCGGGCGCAGCTACGACTATGAGGGGATGAATCGCGATCAGAGGGTGGCGGATGATGTGGCGCAGCCGGCGGCGGGCTATTTGTGGACTCTCGCAGAGGCGGCCGGACTTACCTATCGCAATTACGGCGAGTTCGTCGCCGAGGCGGGATTCGATCCCAACGGCACTGGCGCTCCGGCGTACGCGGCCACTAAACCCGATCTCGACCGGCACACCAATCACGAGTTCCCGGGCTTCTCACTCTCCGTGTCAGATCAGAAGCGCGCCGACGTGTGGCTCGCGGAGTTCGCGCGGATGCAGCGCGACGACAGCTTCCCGTCGCTGGAGATCATTCGCCTGCCGAACGATCACACCAGCGGCGGGACGGCGGGGAAGCCGACGCCGCGCGCGTTCATGGCCGATAACGATCTCGCGCTTGGCCGGATGATCGAAGCGCTGTCGCGTTCGAAGTATTGGAAGAACACGGTCGTGTTCGTGCTCGAGGATGACGCGCAGGCGGGCCCCGATCACGTTGACTCGCATCGCTCGCCGATGCTCGTCATTTCCGCATACAATCGCGGCGGCGTTTTCCATCGCTTCGCCAACACCACGGATGTGTTAGCGACGATTGAGGAAATTCTCGGCCTCAAGCCGATGTCGCAGTTCGACCGGTTCGGTCGTCCGCTGCGGGACGTCTGGAAGTCGCGCGCTGATCTTAGCCCGTATGCGGCGCTCGTGCCTGATGTGCCTCTGACGCAAATGAACCCGCCGGCAGGCGCTCTTGCTGAAGCGTCGAAGAAGCTGGCGCTGTCGAAGGAAGACGAAGCGGACGAGAATCTGTTCAACCGCATTCTCTGGCGGTCGATGAAGGGAACGACTCCTTACCCGGGGCCGACGCGGATGTCGGCGCTCGAGGCGGCTCGCGGGCGCTAGGTGGCGCGCGGAAGCTCGAGAGTAAAGGTCGAACCCGCACCGAGGCCGCTTTCAACCGTCAGGTCGCCCGCCATCGCGCGGGCGAGATCACGGCTGATGGAAAGCCCGAGTCCCGCGCCCTCCTTCGGGTTTGCCAGCGATCGCCCGACCTGGGCGAACGGCGCGAAGATCGTTTCCAGGTGCTCGCGTGGGATGCCGACGCCGCTGTCCTTCACGTCGATGCGGACTTTTCCATCGCTTTTGCTACAGTAAACGGCGATCTCGCCACCGCTGCCGGTGAATTTGACGGCATTGGAAAGAAGATTGAGAAGAATCTGCTCGACTTTTGATCTGTCGGCACTCGCTGCGAGCTCGGGGGGGCATTCTGCCATTCGAAGTGTCAAGCCTTTCTGAGTGGCCTGCGGGGCTATCATCGCCACTACAGCGTCAACTGCGTCAAGAATTGAAAACCGCGCGACATCGTACTTCAGCTCGCCCGCTTCGATGCGGCTGAAATTCAGAATGTCGTTGATGATTCCGAGCAGATGCTGCTGGCTCTGCTGGATGCGCTCGAGCTGCTTCGACTGCTCCGGCGTGAGCGGGCCACTGATGCCGAGCTGCATCAGCTGGGCGTAGCCGCTGATAGCATTGAGCGGAGTTCGCAGCTCGTGCGACATCGCCGCAAGGAATTCCGACTTGACGCGATTCGCTGATTCCGCCTCCAATCGCTGTCGCTCGAGCTCTTCCGTCTGCGAGTGAAGCTGCTCCGCCAGCGCGCCAAGCTCTACCGAGCGTCTCTCGGCGGCGGCCCTCTCACTCTCTTCGAATGCCAGCCGCTTCGCGTTCTCTATCTCCCGCTGGTGAGTGTCGCGACGCTCGGTGAGGTCACGGGTGACCTTGGCGAACCCGACGAGCTTTCCATCGTCGTCCTTGAGCGCGGTGATGAGCACGTTCGCCCAGAAACGAGTGCCGTCCTTTCTCAGCCGCCAGCCGGTATCCTCAACTCGTCCTTCGGCGCGCGCGATTTCCAGCTCGCGTTCAGTCTTGCCGGCGGCGATGTCTTCGGCGGGATAGAAGATCGAGAAATGGCGCCCGATGATCTCTTCGGGGCGATATCCCTTCAACCTTTCCGCGCCGGCATTCCAGCTGAGAATGATTCCGTTCGGGTCGAGAGCGAAGATCGCGTATTCGGTGACGCGATCGACGAGCAAGCGGTGCAGATCGCCGGCTTCGTGAGTGAGCGTTCCTTGCGGAAGCGGAGTTTCACCCGCAGGAGTGCGTTTCAATTCGTGATCCTGGGTGCGCGCAATGGGATCGCCGGATTCGACGTGAAAGGTGCAGGGGTAATCTGATCATACCCGCGAGTGCCGTGCCAAAGGGAAGAATCTGGCCTGTGATGAAGCGAATGAGTAGTATGGTGCGATGACCGGGTCATCCCTCCCAACGCCGGAGTTCGGCGATCAGACGCGCCTTGCCGGATCACTATCCGGGCTTGCGAGAGGAATGCATCTGTCGGGAATCCTCCGCACCGCACAGCAGGTGCGCGAGCTGCGCGCGGCAGGCACTCCAGTGCTCGATCTCAGTCTCGGCGATTTCAGCCCGAAGCATTTTCGGATTCCCGAGCGGTTGCTGAGCGGGATCGAACGGGCGCTCGAGTCTGGAGCCACGAATTATCCGCCGCCCCCTGGACTTCTATCGCTGCGGAAGGCCGTGAGCGGATACGTCCAACGGTGCTGCGGCGTACAGTACCCGGTTGAGTCGGTTCTCATCACCTGTGGTGGGCGTCCGGTGCTGTATGGCGCGTATCTCACCGTGATCTCTCCCGGCGATACGGTGGTGTATTCGGTGCCGTCGTGGCAGAACGATTCGTACGCGTGGCTGTCGGGCGCGAGAGCGGTCGAGATCGAAGCGAAGAGCGAGAACGGATTTCAGCCGACGCTCGAGGAGCTCGCTCCGCATCTTCGGGCAGCGCGCCTGCTCTGTCTCTGCTCGCCGGGAAACCCGACGGGAACAGCGATGGAGCCGGACGTTTTCAAGTCCATTCTCGAGGCGGTGGTCGCGGAGAATCGCCGCCGGGAAAAGACCGGAAGCGACCGCCCGCTCTTTATCCTCTACGATCAGATCTACAGCTCGATTCGCGTCAACGACAACAAGCATCGCTACGCGCTCTCGTTGGTGCCCGACTCCGCGCCCTACGTGATGACGATGGACGGCGCGTCGAAGGCGTATGCGGCGACCGGCTTGAGGGTGGGCTGGCTGCTCGCCCCGCCGGCGATCGTCAGGAAAGTGGGCGAGCTGCTGTCGCACGTCGGAGCGTGGGCGCCGCACGCCGAGCAGGTCGGGATGACCGAGCTGCTCAACGATGAAGGCGCGATCGCCGATTACCGGGCGAAAATGGACGCTGCCGTGCACGAGCGGCTGGACACGCTGCACTCCGGCTTTGCGCAGATGCGTGAAGAAGGTTTGCCGGTGGATGTGTTGTGCCCGGATGGAGCGATCTACGTTTCGCTGCAGCTGAAGCTGCGCGGAAAAACGTTCGGCGGAAAAACTCTCGAAACCAACGAGGAGATCCGCTCTCTTGTGCTAAAAGAGTCGGGCGTCGCTATCGTGCCCTTTCAGGCGTTTGGCCTCACCGAGGAGACGGGCTGGTTCCGCCTCAGCGTTGGCGCTCTCTCGATGGACGAGGTCCGCGAGGTATTTCCGCGCCTGCGATCGCTGCTCGCGAAAATCTCCTAAGCGGGTTTCCCGCCGCCGATCGTGTGCGCGATGGCTCGCGCATTGGCGTTCGCAACATTCTCATCGGGCGGAATCTTGAGCGCAGTCGGGTCAGTCGCCGAATCCGCGGGCGACCTCTTCACCAATGTGAGAATCGTATAGATAGCGACGGCCTCGTCGTTCTGATTTGTGACCTCGACGTCCCAGGCGATGACTCCCTGCGGAACTCCGTCCACGGGCGTGTCCTTCGCCGTTTTCTGCTTGCAGGTGAACCGCACCTTTATCGTGTCGCCGATGTAAACCGGCTTCACGAAGCGCAGTCCTTCCATTCCGTAGTTCGCGATGACGGGGCCTGGCTCCGGATCAACGAACAATCCGGCCGCAGCCGAGATGACGAAGTATCCGTGAGCGACGCGCGCTCCGAAGATAGACTCCTTCGCCGCCGCGTCATTCATATGCGCGTAGAAGTGATCGCCGCTGATCGCCGCGAAATCTGCGACGTCTTTCTCGGTGACGGTGCGCGTGCCGGTGTGCAGTGTTTCCCCGATCTCGATCTCGTCGTAAAACTTTCTGAATGGGTGGCGCTTGTCCGGCTTCTGCTCGGCGCCGCGAATCCACTCGTTGGAGACGCGAGTGAGCGTCGTCGGCGAACCCTGCACCGCGGTGCGCTGCATGTAGTGCATCGCGCCGCGAATTCCGCCCATCTCTTCGCCGCCGCCGGCGCGTCCCGGCCCGCCGTGCACGAGCTGCGGAAGAGGGGAGCCGTGTCCGGTCGACGCCTTCGCAGAATGACGATTGAGCACCATCAATCTGCCGTGATGAGAAGCGGTGCCGAGCACGACGTCGCGAGCGGTGAAATCGTTCGCGGTGAAGAGCGAACCGACGAGACTGCCGCGTCCCATCTTGGCGAGAGTGATTGCTTCGTCCACGCTCGAATACGGCATCACGGTGTTGACCGGGCCGAACGCCTCGACACTATGCGGCTGATCGCGGTCGAACGGTTTGTCGCAGTAGAGTAGAGTAGTAGGAAAGAATGCGCCGCGATTCCTGTCGGCGCCGACGACGTCGAGCTTGTCGGGATCGCCATAGACTCGCTCGCCCGCTTTGAGCAGTGAATCGAGACTGCGTCCGACTTCGCCGACCTGCGCCTTGCCCGCGAGCGGGCCCATCTTCACTCCTTCCACCGACGGGTCACCGATCTTCACTCCTGCGAGCCGCTTCTGAAGCGCCGCGATCACGTCGCCCGTCATTGATTCCGGGACGAGCGTGCGGCGAATGGCGGTGCATTTCTGTCCCGCCTTCGCCGTCATCTCGCGCGTGACTTCCTTGATGAAGAGATCGAACTCCTCGGTTCCGGGCGCGGCGTCCGGAGCGAGCATCGAGAAGTTGAGCGAGTCCGCTTCCATGTTGAAGCGGATCGAATTCTCGATGATCGAAGGATGACCCTTGAGCTTCCGTCCCGTCGTCGCCGATCCAGTGAAGGTGACGACATCCTGCGCGCCGAGGTGGTCGAAAAGGTCGCCGACGCCGCCGACTATCAGCTGCAGCGCGCCTTCGGGGAGAATTCCCGACTCGATCATCGCCCTAACCATCTTCTCGGTGACGAACGAAGTAATCGTCGCCGGCTTTACAATCGCCGGCATTCCGCCGAGGAATGTTGGGGCGAGCTTTTCGAGCATTCCCCAGCAGGGAAAATTGAACGCGTTGATGTGGACAGCGGTTCCTTCCAGCGGAACGCAGATGTGTCGCGCGGAGAAACTGTCGTCCTTGGAGAGCGGCTCGACTG
>JALYYD010000084.1 GCA_030946775.1 Gemmatimonadota bacterium | reverse complement strand
GCCTTGCGCAGCGCGCCGCGGGCGCGCGCCTCTGTAACCTCGGGCCAAAAAAGCGGGAGCAGCACTTCGCGCGCGCACGGTCCGTCCACGCAGTGCAGCGCGAGGTAGGCGAGGAGCGCGGCCCGCTTCGGCTGAATGGGCAGCCGCTCCGGCCTCGCCCCCGACAGACGCAACAGTTGCAGTCCCCCCAAAACCTTGAGGGAAATGACGGGCGCACCCGCTTTCCTTTCGGCTCGACCCGCTTTACGGCCGTTCATTTCTAAGCATTGACGTGTTTGAATATGACCAGCCGCCATTTCCCTTACCAGAGGAAACAATCTCTTCGGCACCCGCCAGATAACGCGCGCGCCGGGATAAGTATCCGTTTGTCGGACTAACCTTTCCTGCCTACCTTGAAAGGGCACTAAACCCGATCTATGAACCCAAATTTCGCTCTCATCGCCCTCGCCGGCCTCCTGCTGCTGGTGCAGGTCGTGATACTGCTCCGCATGCGGTCTTCCACGCCGGGGCAAATCGACGCGAAGCTTGGCGCGTTCTCCGATTCCCAGGAGCGGTCGGAGCGTTCGGTAAAGGACGAGATTGCGCGCTCGAGAACGGAAAGCGCCGCGGCCGCGGCGACGTTGCGATCCGAGTTGCAGACCTCCTTTCGGGCCGGCAACGAATCAATGCTCGGCGCCCTGGCCGGGATAACGGAAGCGCAAAGCAAACAGCTAACCGAATTCTCCGCCCGCATCGCCGACCTGCAGCGCACGAATGAGAAGAAGCTCGAGGCAGTCCAGCAAGCTGTCACCGAAAAGCTCGCCGCGATCCAGAAGGACAACGCCGAGCAGCTCGACAGGATGCGGCAGACGGTCGACGAGAAACTTCAGAAGACTCTGGAAACCCGTCTCGGTGAATCCTTCAAGCTCGTAAGCGACAGTCTGGACCAGGTTCAACGCGGACTAGGAGAAATGCGCGCTCTCGGCACCGGCGTCGACGACCTCAGAAAAGTTCTCACCAACGTGAAGACGCGCGGCACCTGGGGTGAAGTGCAGCTCGGCTCTCTTCTCGAGCAGGTGCTCAGCCCGGACCAGTACCTGATGAACGTCGCAACCCGGCAGGGCAGCTCAGATCGCGTCGAGTTCGCGGTAAAGTTTCCCGGCGGCGGCAGCAAGGGAGTAGAACACGTGCTGCTCCCCATTGACGCGAAATTTCCCAATGAAGACTATCAGCGACTGATCGAAGCTTCCGAGCGCGGCGACGCCGATCTCGTCGAAGCGGCATCGAAAGCGCTGGAGACGAGAATCAAAAATTGCGCGAAGGACATTCGCGAGAAATACATAGACCCGCCTCACACCACCGACATCGCGATCCTCTTCCTCCCCACCGAGGGGCTTTACGCGGAAGTGCTGCGTCGAATCGGACTCTGTGAGTGCCTGCAGCGCGACTACCGCGTTTCAGTCGCGGGCCCAACCACTCTTCTTGCGCTGCTCAACACTTTCCAGATGGGCTTTCGCACGCTGGCTCTCGAGAAGCGGGCGAGCGAAGTGTGGACTGTGCTTGGCGGAGTGAAGACGGAATTCACCAAGTTTGGCGACGTGCTGGACAAGCTGAAGCGGAACATAGACACGGCGTCGAACACGCTCGATCGGGCCGCTACTCGTACCCGCGCCATCACGCGCAAGCTGAAGGCGGTCGAGGAGACAACCCCGCTCGATCTGCCGGTGCCCGTTCCCGATGTAGAATCGGAATTAGTCCTTCCCTTACCAGCGGATCCGAGCTAGCCGCAGAGGCTGAGGGGGGCTCGGACAGGGATATATTTCGCGGGCCATGTCTCTAGCCGTTCGATTCCTCGGAACTTCCGCGTCGCGCCCCACCATCGAGCGCAACGTCTCCTCGCTCGCCGTCGTGCGCGAGGGCGAGACGCTGATGTTCGACTGCGGCGAAGGCACGCAGCGGCAGATGATGCGCTATGGGATCAGCTTCACCCTCTCCGACATCTTCTTCACCCATATGCACGCCGACCACGTGCTCGGCGTCGCCGGTCTGCTGCGGACTCTCGCTCTCGAAGGACGGACGGAGCCGATGAAACTCTACGGCCCCGAAGGATCGGCGAGTCTCATTCGCCGCGCGGTCGCGCTGGGGAGCGATCGCCAGGCGTTCCCGATTGAAGTTGCGGAGCTCGCCGCGAACGTTCCGCTCAAACGCAACGGATACTCGGTGATCCCGTATCCCGTCGCGCACGGCGACAAAGTCGCGCTCGGATTTCAGATTCTCGAAGAGACTCGACTCGGCCGCTTCAACCCCGACCGCGCGAAAGAGCTCGGCATCCCCGAGGGCCCGCTGTGGGGAAAGATTCACAAGGGCGAAGCTGTCACTCTCGAAAATGGAACGTCGATCGAGGCAGCCGAACTCGTCGGTCCGACTCGCCCGGGGCGCAAGATCGTTCTCACCGGTGACTCCCGTCCCTGCGAAGCGACAATCGCGGCGGCGGAAAATGCCGACCTCCTGATTCACGAAGCGACGTTCGCCGAAGAGGAAGCGCAGCGCGCGGTGGAGACGGGACACTCGACGGCGCGCGAAGCAGCCGAGGTCGCACAGAAGGCGGGAGTGAAGAAGCTGGCGCTCAACCACTTTTCGGCGCGCTACTCGCGCGATCCATCCGCGCTGGAGAGTGAAGCTCGCGCCGTTTTTCCGAATACGGTTTTGGCGCGCGACGGGATGGAGATCGCCATCCCGTTCGAGAACGAGGGTTAGGCCGACTCCACGGCGGGACGATTCGTCGACACCGGCATCGAGCGGCGAAAAAGCAGCGCGGTGATGTCCGGCGTCAGCGACGCCATCACCTTTTCGACTGACACGCGCGAGGTGACGCTGCGCGCTTCCGGCCCGCTCCACAGGTGCCACGCGTAGCGATCCAACCCGCCCGTCTTTCCGCCCGGATGATGGAACACGACCATCGCGTTGCTGGAACCGGGGAGAAGAACTTCCATCCCCCAGTTCGTTCCGTCCGGTCCCTTGAATGATCTGATCTCTCTTCCCATTTGTCCGTTCTCGTTCAGGATTCGGCGAGCTCGTGCCGGAGTGGCTGACGTCCGGCGAAACCGGCGTTCACTCCGTGCCAGTACTGCACGCGCGGCTCGCCGAGCTTCCAGCAGTAATAAATGGACTCCCCATCCAGTTCGCCGGGAAAATCCACCAGCCCGGCGTCCAGCCCTTTGCATTCCACTCCGAGATCGCCCAGCTCCTTTACGTAGCCCTCGATGTCGGCGGCGATTCGCAGCGCCTCCGCCTGAAGAAGCTCGGCCATCGTGTCCGGACGATCGGGAGTGCTGCTGACGGTCGCGATCTCGAACTGATTCACTTTGTCCTGCCACTTTTCGTGGTCGCGGACGAGATCTTCTACGATGCGCCTTACCAGCGGCAGCATCCGGTTCGCGTCATCGAGAGTGAATGTCTTGCGCACAGTGCGTGATCCTGCAGAGGTCATGCCGGTTATTCCGACTCTCTGAAATGCGCCTCTTCCGCTTCGCGCTCCTGAAGCCGCCGCGCGCGGCGCTGCTTCGCCGCTTCGTAGCGGCGGAGCTGGTCCGGCGTCTCCGGCGTGATCGGCGGCACCGGGATCGGCCGGCCGTTTCTGTCGATTGCCACGAATGTCAGGTAGCACGAGTTCGTATGCCGGCGCTCGCCGGTGAGAAGATGTTCCGTTTCGACACGCACGCCGACTTCCATCGAGCTGCGGCCGACGTAGTTCACGCTCGCCTTCATCACCACCAGGTCGCCGATGTGAATCGGCTCGCGGAAGTCCACGCGGTCCACTGAAGCGGTGACGCAGGTGGTTCGCGCGTGGCGGAGCGCGGCGATGCCGGCGGCGGTGTCCATCATCGCCAGGATCACGCCGCCGAAAACGTTGCCGAGCACGTTCGCGTGCTGCGGCATCATCAGCTGTGTCGTCTCGTGGTGCGTCTCGGACATCGAGCGAGTCTCGGAATTGTCTGTCATGTGATTGGCAATGGGAATATGCGGGCCGGCAGCGTCGAGCGACGGGGTCCGCTCGCGAGCTGAACCGGCTCTCCGTACTTGGTCGCTTCGTTGAAGGCGCGCATCAGCGCGCGTCTCATACCGGGATCTATTTTCGGCTTGTCGAGCCAGAACACCTGCATGTAGGGCGACTTGATCAAACCGAGCCGCCACTCGCGTCCACGGTGATCGCGCAGCACGACAGTCTGCGCTTCGTTGACAGAGTCGGAGCGGGTGATGATGTCGTACTCGTTGTTGTTCCAGCGCCGTCCGGCCACCGACGGCAGTCCGGTCGCTTCACGAGCCGCGGGATCCACACGCATCCGGTTTAGCTCCGCGGTCTTCGCCGTTCGCAGATCAATCACCGATTGGGTCGTGTCGTCCGACGCAAACGATCCGCGTTCGATAGAGAGCCGGTGCTCGACGGCGACGTACGGACCGAGGACGTTGAGAATGTCCGTCTCCCCCTGAACGCTGTATGCGACGTCATCGGGCGGATCGTCGCCGGGATGGATCGACGGGACATCGGGATGCCCGCTGTGAAAGGCCGCCGAGCGGCGGACAACGGCGGTGTCCTCGAAGATTAGCGTCGAGTCGCCGGTGGCGAGGTCCCGCCGATAGACCCTCTCGCCCGTAAAGAGGGCATCGGCGTATGAGCGGTCCACTTCTTCCACATACACCTCGTAGAACTTGCCGCCGGTCCGGGCGAGAATGAGCGGGGAGCGACGGATGTGAAAGCCGCGCGTCCCGCTCTGCACCCAGTAGGTCGCATCGCTCGCCGAAACGAGGAATTCAGCCGGAGGCGGGACCGGTGCTGGCAGCGAACAGCCCAACACAACGGGGGTCAGCGTGATTAAAGTTCTCAGAGCAGCGCGCATTCATCGCAAATATAGCCGAACATGAAATTGATACGACTAATACGCCTCTCCATCCTCGCCGTCTGCACCTCCGTCGCCTGCACCGGCGCTCACGATGCTGCGGCCGCGAAAGTCGGCCCGCTGGGAACCGATTCGTCGGTGACTGACGCTCCCCGGCCGGCGGTTTCGGGCACACCGACTTCCGTGGGTGGAGCTCCAATGGTGGCGACCGCCAGACCGATGACCCCCGGTCTCGACTCGGCGATCAAGGGACTCGTCCCGATCCGCGGATTGTATCTGTACCGGTTCGCGCCCCAGAACTGGAAGCGGCTCCATCATCTGATCGACATCGCCGATTCAACGGAGATCAACGCCTTCGTCATCGACGTGAAGGATGAGTTCGGGCTCAACTTCCATTCGAGCGACCCCATCCTGCAGCGGAACGAAGGAACGCAGGTGAAGGTGCGGGATCTCAAGGCGGTGGTGGATACGATCCGCGCCCACGGGATTCTCCCCATCGCGCGAATGGTCGTCTTCAAGGATTCGGTGACGGCGCGGATGAATCCCGACCACACGATCAGAAAGCAGGACGGATCTCCCTGGCGCGACAAGAAGGGACTGACCTGGGTGAATCCATACGCGAACACCATTTGGGAGTACAACATGCGCGTCGCGGAAGAAGCGGCGCGAATGGGCTTCGCCGAGGTGCAGTTCGATTACATCCGGTTCCCGGAGCCTTACCCGAGTCTGCCGCAGCAGGTTTTCCCGGAGCAAAGGGGGCGTACCAAGCCGCAGGTATTGTCCGAATTTCTCGACGCCGCGCGGGTGCGGATGCACAAGCTCGGAGTGAGGACGACCGCCGACATCTTCGGATTGGTGACAACCGTCGGCGGCGCGCTCGAGGTCGGACAGCAGTGGGAGCCAATTGCGAAGTCGGTGGACGTGATCCTCCCGATGACCTACCCGTCGCACTATCCGCACGGGTCGTTCGGCATCGCGCGTCCCAACTCCGAGCCGTATCAGGTGGTGCACATCGCGATCTCGAGGGCGCGTGAGCGAAATGAGAAGATCGGGCTCACCGGCGAGCGCGTCCGTCCCTGGATCCAGGCGTTCTCACTCGGCCTCCCGAAATACGGCCCCGATCAGATCAACGAGCAGAAGCGCGCGATCTACGATTCCGGCTTCGACGGATGGGTTCTGTGGGAGCCGGGCTCGCGCTACGATTCGTTCATTCCCGCATTTGAGAAGAAGCTCGTTTCGAGGAAGAAAAATCCTCCTGTTCCCCGCCCTTCGACGAAGCTGGACTGATCCATCGCGGCGGCATATGTTGCCGCAATGCAGACCACCGTTTCGATCCAGGGGATGAGCTCGGCTCACGCGGTGAGAGCGGTGTTCACAGCGCTCGCCGGAGTGAGCGGGATCGATCGCGCCGACGTCACGCTCGGCAGGGCGGTCATTGACCACGACGGGACGGTGACCGTCGAAGCGATTCGCGAGGCGGTGGCAATCGCCGGATTCGAGATCGGGGAAGCAGAGGAGAACCGCCGCGTGCTCCCGCTGGCACAATGAAGACGCCGGTGAAGGTTCCGAACAACTCTCCCGATTTCGAGGACGAGCAGAAGATGTTCGCGGCGCTCGTCGCCCCCGACATAATAGCGCTGCTCGAGGACGATCCGGCCAGCATTCCGGTGGAGACGGAGGAGATGCACGCCGCCGATCTAGCCGACATCGTCGAGATGCTGCCGACGGAGAAGGTGGCGGCATTCCTCAGCGCGCTGTCGAGAGAGCGCGCCGCCGACGTGCTCGAGTACCTGAACGAGGACCTGCGCGCAGAAGTACTCGAGGCGATGAGCGCGGGTCAGGCGGCCGCCCTCGTGACGGAGATGACGCCGGACGATCGCGCCGACGTGCTCGAAGACCTCGAAGAGGAAAGCGCCGATCAGATTCTCGCCGCGATCCCGGCAGCGGAGCGCGCCGAAACCGAGAAGCTCCTCGCCTACGAGCCGGACACCGCCGGCGGACTGATGACGACGGAGTACGTCTCCGTCCCGGCGGAGATGCCGGTCGAGGAAGCGTTCGTGGCGGTGCGGAAAATCGCGCGTTCCGAGCGTCGTGAGGCGATGAACGCGATTTACGTGACGGACTCCGAGGGCCGCCTCCAGGGAGTGATGTCGCTGCGCGAGCTGCTCGCCGCGCCGGAGGGTGGGAAGGTTGCAGACATCGCGTGGGAGGAAGTCGTCAGCGTTCCCGCGAGCGCCGATCGCGAGCTCGTTGCCAGGCTCACGCAAGAATACGATCTCGTCGCGATTCCGGTCGTGGACGGGAACGATCGGATCCAGGGCGTGGTTACCGTTGACGACGTCATTGACGCGCTCGTCGAAGAGCACACCGAGGACACGCAGAAGTTCGGCGGAATGGAAGCGATCGACGCACCGTACGCGCAGACCGGCTTCTTCACGATGATCGGTAAGCGGGCACCCTGGCTTGCGGTGCTGTTCCTGAGTGAGATGCTAACGACGGTGGCGATGGGACATTTCCAGGAGGAGCTCAGCAAAGCGATCGTGCTGGCGCTGTTCATTCCACTCATTATC
>JALYYD010000076.1 GCA_030946775.1 Gemmatimonadota bacterium | reverse complement strand
TCGAGCAGGAATTTCCGCAGCTCGCCGAGCGCTACAGGAATACGTACGCGGGCGGCTATGAGGCGGGGAAGAAATACCGCGAAGGGCTGTCCCGATTTTTCACCGGGCTATGCGCGCGCTATGGAGTTCGGAGCTGGTCGCGGGGGACGGAAAGCGAAGAGGACGAGAGCGTTGATGCCCTCGTCCTCGACGAACAGCTGTTGCTCGCGATCTGAGCTAGAGATACTTCAGCACGGCTAGTGCTTCACGCTGTCACGCCCTGCTTTCGCACGCTTGCCCTGGCCGGGATTGCGAACTCTGCCATCGTGCTGCCCCGCCATAGCGGAATCGTGCGCCATCTTCCGGTCAACGGTGCGGGCGTCAACGTCTACGCCGCCGGAAGTCGAATCGACTCCCTTCTTCCACGCATCGCTGTCCATTCCACCGCGGTTAGTTCCTTTCGCCGCGCCGCGTGCGCGCATGCGAGTCCTCGTACCCATCTTCGCTTTCATCTTCGCGTGATACGCCGAGTCGCCGCCCATCGACATTCCTGCCATGTCGTGATCATTGCCCATCATCCCGCCCATTCCGCCGGCGGGCTCGTTGTCGCCGACGTTGAAGCCGACGTTCATCGCGGTGAGGAGCGCGGCGCCATTCCCCTGCGTGCCGTACTTCTTGTTGCAGACCGCGATCGCGTGACGCGTCGGACCGTCCATCACGCCGGTGGAGTGCGCGAGTCCACACTGATCCTTCAGCTCCTGCTGGAGCGCAAGCAGCTGAACTTTTGTCAGCCCGCCGGTTTGCGCGGCGGCAATTGCCGGTGAGATCAGACAGCAGGCGATTAATGCAAATGTCTTGCGGGTCATCTTCGGTGCCTCCTTCAATGTTTAACGGCGGGGTCGCAGAGAACATTTGCAATCTCCACGCCCACAGAGGCCGGATGGCTGGCACAAAAAAGCCCGGACCTTTTCGGGGTCCGGGCGGGAAGCTTACGGCAGCCTATCTAAGTATTCCGAAGGCGAAAGCCGCTGCGGCGGCAGCCACTGCCGCGACCAGGAAGATGGTGAGCGGCGTGATCGACCTGCCGCCGAGGACAGAGCGGGAGGTCGCCGGAGCTTCGTCCGGGAGCGCGCTCATGATTGCCTTCTGCACGTGCACCGGCGTGGTGCGGCTGCGCAGCATCTGCGTCTCGGCGTTGATCCGGTTCCAAAGCTCCACCTGCGAGCTGCCCTCAGCGTCGCGCGCGCGCGACTGCTCGACTTCACCGTCGAGCCAATCGTGCAACGCGGCGTGACCGGGCGCGGTCGGCACCGGGACTTCGCGATCCATTACTCGCGACTCCCTTGCATCCTGCTTCGGTTTACCCGCCGGTCTGCCGACATCGGACTCTCCTCCGGTGACATTCGCTTCATCGCGCCTCATGCGTACTTCTCCTCGAGCAGTTGTTGGAGTGCTTCACGAGCGCGATGCACGCGCATCTTCAAAGCGCCAACCGTTGTTTCCAGCAGGATCGCCATCTCTTCATATGATCGTCCCTCCACGTGCTTCATCACGAACGCTTCGCGAAGTGAAGGCGCCAGTCTCGCCAGCGCGACTTCGAGATCCGACCGAAGCTCGTTCCTGTCCATCTCCTCTTCCGGCGTCGAGTACAGCGAAGGCTGATCGTCCTCGTCGTAGCTCACGTGCGTGCGCCGGATGTTCTTCAGCCAGTCCTTGCACGAGTTCGCCACAATCCGGAAAACCCACGCATCGAACCGTCCCCGCACTTCACCGAGGTGCTGATACGCCTTGATGAAAGAAGCCTGCAGAATGTCCTCGGCGACGTCGGGACTGCCCGTCATTCCGAGAGCGTGCCGGTAGAGAGGATCGCTGTACCTGGTGATCAAAGCCCCGAAGTCATCCTTCGAGCCCGCCAACACCTTGGCGATGACCTCCTGATCCAGATGCTCAGTCGACTCCTGATCCGTGCCGGCTGCTGTTTGGGCGGCCGGCTCGACTCCGGTTGGCGAAGCGCTACGATCTTCCTGCGGCGTGAGGGGCATCTTCAGGCTAGTGTAATCCGTTTTTCAGATGCTGGATAGACCTGCACCGACTGGAGAACACCCTTCACTTGCCAATGTTTTGACGAGGTAGTGACGAGAAAGCAACGCACCCGGCGTCTCGCATTTTGCACGATGGTTTTCCCCTGAAAAAAGGGGGGCGGAAACGCTCCCGCCCCCCCTCTGAAAATCCGTGAAGCGAAGAGACTACGGGCAGAGCTGAGCGGCAGTGAGCACCGGCCGCACGTTCAGCGGGAGCGCGAAACCGTAGGTCGCGTTCAATGCGGCGGCGCCCGCGTTGGCCATCAGCTGATATCCCTGAACATTCGGGTGCACACCGTCGAGACTTATGTACTGCCCGTACGGATTGTTGCAGGAGAACTGCACACCGACGGAGTAGGGCGGCTTTGGATTGACGTTCGCGGCGAGCACGGCATCGAGA
>JALYYD010000064.1 GCA_030946775.1 Gemmatimonadota bacterium | reverse complement strand
CGGTAATGACGCGCTACGCGGGAGTCTCCGCGGGCGCGGCCGCGGCATTCTGGTTTTTGATTCTTACGGATGGTCCACTGCGGCGACGGATTCAGAACGCCGTTATCGCCGCCGCGCCGGCGGCGCTCGCGTTCATATTATGGATTGCGCACAACTCGCGCGTCGCCGTTGTGCAGAGTCCAATCAAGATCTCGTATCACCGCGGGCTCTCGGCGACTTTCCGCGATGGACTCGCGACTGTCGTGGCGTGGATCGCTCCAGGGGCGCCCCTGGCAATCGGGATCCTGGCGGCGTGCGTTCTCGCCATCGCGTTCGGGTTGGCGCTTGCGAGTATTAGGAGCAGCGAATCCGTCGCGCACCCGGAAGAGCGTTCGTGGCGCGACGTCGCCGCGGGCACAGCGGTGCTTCTGGCCGGATACCTCGGCGTGATAGTGGCATCGAGAATGTTCGTGGGCGGCTCGATTCAATTCGATGCGCGAATTCTGGCGCCGGGGATTCTTCTTGCGGAAATACTGATCATAGTGATCGTTGCCTCCTCAGCGAGGAGACGATCCATCGTCCTCCGATCGGCGATGGCGTTCCTGCTCACGATTTGGCTTGCCGCGTCGCTTCGTTGGGATGGCGCCCTCGTTCTCGATTCCATCGAGGATGGTAACGACCTGGCGGCGAGCGACTGGCGTGAATCCACGATGCTCGAGTGGATCGCGACCAACTCGGCGTCCAGCACGATCTACACGAATTGGCCGGCGGCAGTCTATTTCGTTGCGCACCGACATCCGTTCGACGTTCCGACCACTCTCGCGCCGGATTCCCTCGAGCTGTTCGGAAAGATGGTGGCCGAAAAACGTGGTCTGTTCGCGGCTTTCAACACACGGAATTTCGATTACCCCGCGAGTGATTCGATCGCTGCACGCGCTGGGCTGGTTCCTATCCAAAAGTTCGACGACGGGATCTTGTGGGCTCCTCCGGCGGGCGGAGCGTCTTCCATCGTACGTTAAACACCGCATCTGACGTTTAACTGATTCCTGTGGACACAGGCTCAAATTCATACTCACACCGCAATGCGACTGGATGGCTACTATTCGGAGAAGAGCGTGTCGGCTCCTATCATTGCGAGCTTTTACGTCTCACCGAACTCCCCGCCTCCGCCTCTGTCTAACCCGTTTGAGCGATAGAAAACGACACGTGATGTGCGCTAGCGTTAGTGCACTGCCTCACGTGTCGGCAAAACAGATTTCCTCCGACAAATAGCCAAGCACGCGGAGCGCCACTCCTTCGAGGACGAATGCTCAAAGCGCGCAAGTCAGCAAAAAAGAACTCTCCCGCAACAAGCCTCGAGCTTGGCAACGCCGAAGCGCTCCTCACCACCGGAGCTCTTCAAAGCGCCATCTTCAACAGCGCGAACTTCTCGAGCATCGCCACCGACGCCAAGGGCGTCATCCAGATCTTCAACGTCGGCGCCGAGCGGATGCTCGGTTACGCGGCTGCCGAAGTCGTGAACACGATTACGCCTGCGGACATCTCCGATCCGCAGGAAGTAATCATACGGGCGAAAGCCCTGAGCGACGAGTTCGGAACGCCGATCACTCCCGGTTTCGAGGCGCTCGTCTTCAAGGCGTCGCGAGGAATCGAGGACATCTACGAGCTCACGTACATCCGGAAAGATCGGAGCCGTTTCCCCGCCGTCGTTTCGGTGACAGCGCTGCGCGACGCGCAGGATGCAATCATCGGCTATCTGCTTATCGGAACCGACAACACCGCGCGGAAGCGAGCGGAGGAAGCCCTGCTGAAAGCCGGGGCTCTGCAGAGCGCGATCTTCAACAGCGCGAACTTCTCCAGCATCGCCACGGATGCGAATGGCGTGATCCAGATTTTCAACGTCGGTGCCGAGCGGATGCTCGGCTACGCGGCGTCAGAAGTGATGAACAAGATCACGCCGGCGGACATCTCCGACCCGGAGGAAGTGATCATCCGCGCCAAAGCCCTCAGCGATGAATTCGGAACGCCGATCACGCCCGGGTTCGAAGCGCTGGTGTTCAAGGCGTCGCGCGGAATCGAAGACATCTACCAGCTGACGTATTTCCGGAAAGACGGAAGCCGGTTCCCCGCTGTGGTATCCGTCACCGCCTTGAGAGATGCGCAGGATACGATCATCGGGTATCTGCTGATTGGTACGGACAACACGGCGAGAAAGCGGGCCGAAGACGCCCTGCTAAAGGCAGGTGCACTGCAGAACGCCATTTTCAACAGCGCCAATTTCTCGAGCATCGCGACTGATGCCAAGGGCGTCATTCAGATCTTCAATGTCGGCGCCGAGCGCATGCTCGGGTACGCGGCCGGGGAAGTGATGAACAAGATCACGCCGGCGGACATCTCCGATCCGCAGGAAGTGATCGCGCGCGCCACCGTGCTGAGCCTCGAGCTCGGCACTTTGATCGCCCCCGGATTCGAGGCCCTCGTCTTCAAGGCCTCGCGCGGCATCGAGGACATCTACGAGCTGACCTACATCCGCAAGGACGGCAGCCGCTTCCCGGCCATCGTCTCGGTCACCGCCCTGCGGGAGGCCCAGGGGGGCGTCATCGGCTACCTGCTGATCGGCACCGACAACACGGCGCGCAAGCGAGCCGAGGACGCCCTGCTCAAGGCGGGGGCGCTCCAGAGCGCGATCTTCAACAGCGCGAATTTCTCCAGTATCGCCACCGATGCGAAGGGCGTCATCCAGATCTTCAACGTCGGCGCCGAGCGGATGCTGGGGTACACCGCGGCCGAAGTGATGAACCAGATCACGCCAGCCGACATCTCCGACGCCGATGAAGTGATCGCCCGCGCGCGGGCCCTCAGCCTGGAGCTGGGAACGCCGATCACGCCAGGGTTCGAGGCGCTCGTCTTCAAGGCGTCGCGCGGCATCGAGGACATCTACGAGCTGACGTACATCCGCAAGGATCGGAGCCGCTTTCCGGCCGTGGTCTCGGTGACGGCCCTGCGCGACGAGCAGGACGCGATCATCGGCTACCTGCTCATCGGCACGGACAATACCGCGCGCAAGCAGGTCGAAGAGGAGCGGATGAAGCTCGATCAACGCCTGCGGGACCAGCACTTCTATACGCGCTCGCTCATCGAGTCCAACATCGATGCGCTGATGACGACCGATCCGCGCGGCATCATCACCGACGTCAACAAACAGACCGAAGCGCTCACCGGCTGCACGAGGGACGAGCTGATCGGCGCCCCGTTCAAGAACTACTTCACCGATTCGGGACGCGCCGAGGCGGGGATCAACCGCGTGCTGGGCGAGGGCAAGGTCACCGATTACGAGCTCACGGCGCGCGCCCGAGACGGCACGCTCACCGTGGTGTCGTACAATGCGACGACCTTCCACGACCGCGACCGTCGCCTCCAGGGTGTGTTCGCCTCGGCGCGCGACATGACGGAGCTGCAGCGGTACGAGCAGGACCTCCGACAGAAGAATGCGGAACTGGAGGACGCCAGCCGCATGAAGTCCGAGTTTCTCGCGAACATGTCGCACGAGCTGCGCACGCCGCTCAACGCGATCATCGGCTTCTCCGAAGTGCTCGGCGACGGGCTCGTCGGCGACATGACCGACCAGCAGCGCGGGTTCATCGGCGACATCTTCCGGAGCGGCAAGCATCTTCTGTCGCTGATCAACGACATCCTCGATCTTTCCAAGGTGGAAGCGGGCAAGATGACGCTCGACCTCGAGGCCGTGCAGGTCTCGTCGCTGTTCGTGAACAGCCTGTCCATCGTGAAGGGTCAGGCCGCGGCTCGCCACGTGCGCCTCGACGTCGAGGGCGTGGAAAACCTCGGCACCATCCGCGCCGACGGCCGCAAGGTCAAGCAGATCGTCTTCAACCTGCTGGCAAATGCGGTGAAGTTCAGCGCCGACGGCGGCGCGGTCACCCTCCGCGCCAATCGCGTGCCGCGCGCGGACGTGGGACTGCTCACGTCGCACTGGACCGGCCGCAGCTTTCCCCTCGCCGCCAGCGAGTTCGCCGAGTTTCTCCGCATCAGCGTGACCGATCGGGGGATCGGCATCTCGCCCGACGGACTCGATCACCTCTTCCAGCCGTTCAGCCAGATCGATAGCGGCCTGGGTCG
>JALYYD010000059.1 GCA_030946775.1 Gemmatimonadota bacterium | reverse complement strand
CCCGCGCAGTTGCTCACCGTACTGGGTCCCGCCGAGCGTGAACGCTTGAGAATAGAAGAACGGGCCCGTATCGCCGAATACTGCGCCCGCCTTGGCCGACAACCCGACGATGAACATCATCGGCTCGCCACCCAGAAGGCTGCCTCCGATGTGACCGATTGGCGCGTAGGAACGCAGCTCCGTGGTGTAGCGTTGGAACGCTGCCGTCCCGCCGAGCGGCCCGCCGTTGAACTGCGCGTTGAACGACTGAAGACCGCCGTCGGCGGGGAATGGGAGGCCGGTCCGCGTATCGTGAGTCGCGGTGAAGCCGAGCGTGGAGCGGAAACAACTCTTGCATGCGTTAGCAACTGTCCCGAGCAAGCCCGAGCTCTCGTACTTCACCTTCTCGCCGCCGTAAGAGACGAACAGGCGCGTGTAGAGTGAGTTCGGCACCGGGAACCCGAGCTGAACCTGGCCGCCCGTCCGGATCGCGCCGCCTAGCTCGGCGAGCTGGAATCGGGACCGGCTGTGGTAGGCGGTAAAGCTTCCCGAGATGCGTGACTGGCGAATGTTCGGATCGCTGTACGTCGCGTTGAAGTCGTTGATGTAGCGGCCGAACTGCCACTGTACCTGCGCCCTCTTGCAGCGCCCGAGGAGATTCGGCTGGTCGAGCCCGATGAATCCGCCGAGGCCAGTTCCCTGTCCCATCGAAGCGCCGAAGTTCACGTTCCCTGTCCGCTTCTCCTTCACGGTGAATACGATGTCGACGTCGCCTTGATCACCACTCGGCTTCGTATCGGGTGCGGGCATCGGCGTTTCGAAGAAGTTGAGATTGCCGATGTTCTGGTAGCTGCGAATCAGATAGTTGCGGTTGAAGACCTGCCCGGGTGCCAGCACTATCTGCTCGCGGATGCAGGACTCGTGTGTATAGTCGTTGCCGACGATCTCGATGCGATTCACGATGGCCGGTGTGCGCTCGTCGATCTCCCAGCGAAGATTCACCTTTCGCACGGAGTCGGTGCTCGGCACCCGCTCCATCACCGGCCGAACCTGGGCGTAGATGTAGCCTTCGTCGTTGTAGGCTTCGGCGAGCTTCTGCTGCGCGTCCTCCCACCTCGCGGCATCGAACGTATTGGGCGGATTTACGTAGCTGCGCCGCAGCAGTCCCACCGTGCGCTGGCTGATCGTCGCCTGCTGGGTCTTTCCGAACGGATAGAACGCGCCGATCTGCTCAGTGGAGAAGCGGCGGTTGCCGAGCACCTCGAAGTTGCCGACCGTGTACCGGGGGCCTTCGCTGACGGTGATGTCGATCAGTCCCTTGCCGTTCGCGCGGTCCACGATCAGCGTGTCCTTGAGGATTCTGAAATCTATGAAGCCGCGACTCGAGTACAGTTGCGGTATGTGCTCGCTCAGGTCACTCGCATACTTGGTGTCGTCGAACTCTCCATTGCGCGTCCAGAGAAAACCTTCCGGCTTCGTGTCCATCGCCGCGACGATGTCCGCATCCGAGATGTTCCTGTTTCCGTTGATGCGGATTCCCGAGACAGCGAGGCGGCGACCCTCATCAATGTGGAAGTCGATCGACAGCTTGCCGTCGACAATCGTCGACTCGGGCTTGATGCGCGCGAGATAATATCCGTTGCTTTCGTAAAGTGAGTCGGCGCTGGCAATGCCCTTGGCAATCTTGCCTGGATCGACCGGACCGCCCGTGGGAAACGCGAGCTTTTCCTTGACGTCTTTCGGAGATACCCTGTCGGCGCCAATCACTCGGTAGCTCGCAAGCACCGGCCGCTCGCGGACCTGGATTACGAGATTGCCCTTGCTGGTCGTCGGGTTGACGCGACACAGGATCTGGACGTCGTCGAACTGACCCGTCGCGTACAGCGCCTTGATGCCGGTCTGAATGTCGTGGACGTTTAGCTGCGAGCCGGGAGCCAGGCCGGCGGTGGAACGAACCGCGGCGGAATCTACGCGCGCATTTCCGCTCACAACTATCGATTCGGGGATCGAACAGGCGCCGGGCGCGGTCTCCTGGGCGTACAACGGAGCCGCGCTCGCTGCGACGAGCGCCAGCACATATGAAGCAAATTTTCGCATCACACAAATATACACTATTGGGTTTTCTGGAGGTCCGCCCCTGAGGCGCGTATCCTCATTAGACAACGGGGCCGGAAGAGAGTTGCTTCTCTCCTCCGGCCCCGTGTGCTACCGAAGCATTTGTGCTACGCTTTCGGGGTCCCGCTGAGAACGCGGAAGTCCAGCTTCTCTCCGTCCGCTGACAGATCAACTTCGATCTCGTCGCCCTTCGAGAACTCGGCAAGAAGGATCTTCTCGGAAAGCGGATCCTCGATGAACTTCTGGATCGCGCGCTTCAGTGGGCGCGCTCCGAATTTCTCGTCGTATCCGTGCTTGACCAGCAGCGCCGATGCCGCATCGGTCAGCCTGAGCGTCAGCTCCTCGTCGCCGAGACGCTTCTGCACGTCTTTCAGAAGAATCCCGACGATCTCGGCGATGTTCTCCTGCGAGAGCGGGTGGAAGACGATCACGTCATCGAGCCGGTTCAGGAACTCCGGGTTGAAGACGTGCTGCATCTCTTCCTTAACTTTCTCCGCAATCCGCTCGAAGCTCGACTTCTCGTCCGGCGCGTGGAAGCCGAGACCGCGACCCTTGGTGATGTCGCGCGCTCCGATGTTCGACGTCATGATGACGACTGTGTTTTTGAAGTCGATCACCCGGCCATAGTTGTCGGTGAGGTGCCCTTCATCC
>JALYYD010000043.1 GCA_030946775.1 Gemmatimonadota bacterium | reverse complement strand
CCGCGCCAACCGCACCGCCTCGGCCTTGAACTCCACCGTGTACTTCTTCCGATCTCTCGCCATCGAACACCTCCCGCTGGTACGATACCAGCTTCGTGAGGTGTCTACAAAATCGGGGGAACTTCATAGGACGGAGCAAGAGATGGTTGGCCTAGTTGCTAAGTCGTTGGAATTCAAAGCTCCGACGGTCCGCTGACGCACGCATTGTAGCATGTGTCCTCAGATAAGGAATGCGCACTTTTTGATATGAAACACGCATTTCCATTTTGTGCGTTCGATTCAACATTTCAATCGAACGGATCTCATGCTGAGGCCGGTGACGGCCTCGAAAACGGGGGTGGCATATGCATCGCGGAGTGATCTGGCTTGGTGCAGTCGTCGGACTAGTCACAAGTACAGCATGTTCGGATTCGGCCATTCCAACAGCGCCAAAGGATGGAACTGACTCCCGTTCAGCCGTGGTAGGTGAAACAACCGATTTGATCGCTGTGCCGAGATTTACGATAACGTTGTCTGCTTCTGGTTCCTTTAGGCCAAACACACCCATCGCTCTTCACGCGAACGTACGCGCAAATCTTCCTACAAGCGGCGCGACCATCAGCATGGTGCTTCCCGAAGTCGAGGCGGCGCGTGAAAATAACTTTGTCACTTTGGGGAGGGTCGCGGGCTTTCGACCACGGGCGCTTCGTTCGATCCGTTCGAGCATTGGAACCAACCAGAGCAATACTCTTGACGAGAGTATCATAATCCCCGCGAGTGGTTATTTCCGGGTGATCGTGAATGCGATCGCCGATCGCGGCGCTCCAATTGCGACCGATGCGGGCGAGTCCGTCCAGAACGACTCGCACGAGGAACTTTGGTTTTATGTGTCTCCTCACGGCGGCCGTACAAGTCGCGAGTTCGACCCGAGCATCGTTCCAGACTCTATGATCGCACGGCCGGGACTTCAGCAGCTCAAGGCCAAGTTTCGCCCAAGAGTCCGTGCAACTTCCTTGGCACCCTCTGGCGCCAGGCTATCGCTTTCGGTGCCCAGTGGCCCACGCTATACATTGCTCGATCCTGGAGTACGTCAAGTAACGTACTACAATGAAGACACGCAGACGTACGATCCAATACCAAATCTCTCGATCAGGTTTCAGGAATGGGATCCGATGTATAATGTGCCAGCGGGTGGTGGATACTTGGGCACGGACGAGAATGGCGAGTTCACTGAGCCGTGTCCGTCGGACAACGGCGGCTCGTACAACAACACTATGGAAGGCACGATCAGCACCGACGACTATTGGGCGACGGTTTCATATGGGGGAAGCACAACCATTTCTGGTTGGAACGGCGATCCATATTCTTGCCAAGATCAGTCTGAGCCATGGATCGTCGGGAATAGTAAGCTTGCGCGCGTATTCGTTAACATGAACCGGTTGGTCCAGGCATCGCAGAGCGCGTTTTCGCACTCAATCGTGCAAACCCAGGTGTATATAAGTTCTGGTACAAGCACAGCTTATTACAGCACGGGGACGCATTCCATTTACATGAACAACAGCGGGACATATATCTGGGGCGATTACGGCCGGTTCGTGCCCTCTCACGAATTTGGCCACAAAGTTCACAATGTAGCGCTTGGCTCTAGTCTCAATACATCGAACTGTAACCCGCACTACTTGGATTCACCTAGCAGCCTTTCATGCGCATGGGTTGAGGGATTCGCAGACTATCATGCGGCAGTAATGGAGGGTTCGGGGAACAGTTATGGCGGCGCAATTATTTCGAATTCTTACTTCACGGGCTCGTCTTACACTGACGGCAGCGTAATCGAATCGTCAGTCGCGTCTTTGATTTATCATCAACCATCAAGCATTTCGATGACAACCCAACAAGTCGCGTCCACTCTAGCATCGTGCCAGCTGCACTACACGGCTAATACTGTCGCAACAGGAGTCGATGACTTCGTTTACTGCTTGGAGCGAACGATCGACTCGTCGGTGCAGTCGTCATATTTCTCCGGGCGGTCAGGAACATTGGCGAGCTACATTTATTCGCTCGGTCCACAGCCCAGCGGTTGGAGCCAGTCCACCGTGCGTTCTACGTGGCTGCACGATCTCTACAAGCAATGAGCGAAACGTGACTAAGAATTCTGTGGTTGCATTCTGCAGAGGCCGTTGGTGGATGATCGCAACCATTGCCTTCCTGTCCGGATGTGGGTCCGGGACTACAGATCCGTCTATAGATCCTGGCCTTATAGTCCGCGGAAGTGTGGTATTTGGAACGGTAACCCGAGCTGATGGTTCGCCTATCGCGAACGTTTCGGTAACAGGGCGAGCTAGAGTCTTCGACTGCGGAGAACATTTGATCTCTGTCAACGCGAGCGCAACGGATACCAAAGGATACTACAGCATCGCATTTCCGCTCGGATTCGTTGATAGCGCGTGTTTCGCACTCACGGCCACCCCACCCTCGGGATCGGGCGTGGCCAGCGTGTCCGATTCAGGTACGATAGTTCATCGAAACTCGGTGGCTTCCCCATCAATTGTAACCGTCAACGGCGTATCCATCTGGGTCTCCTTCGATTCCGTTCGGAAGAACTTTAATCTGCGCTAGTGTTGCCGCGCGGAAGATCCGGTCAAAAGAAAAACCGAGAACCTATAGGTTCTCGGTTTTTTCGTTATGCGGGTTTAGGTGGAGTGCGTTGCAAACGCGAACTAGGGCTCGCTCGGTCATGTTCGGCGTGTTCGCTTCCAGTCGCCGTACGGTCGCTTCATCTACGCCCGAGGCGCTTGCCATGTGCCGATGGGACCAACCTCGGGCGAGCCGTTCTCGGCGAATCGCATCTCCCCGGGTTCGATCCTTCGGAAGGGGGTTGTATCCGAGGAACTCAATAACGTTTGGATAATATCTCAGCGCGACCGATGTCCGACCCTTTTCCCAATTACGGATCGTCCAAGAATTAGCCCCAAGTCGGAGGGCGGTCTCTTTTTGGGTGAGGCCCAAATCAAGCCGTTTTTTCCGTACGTGGTCGCCGAGCGTTATGGGTGTTAACACATAGTCATGCTGGGGTTTAGGGAACTTCAAGGTGACTGAATCGCAAAATGGTACCAAACCCCTGCCCCTGCGGCCACGCGGGCGCGGGATCGGCGTGCAGCTGCGCACCCGGAGACGTCATTCGCTATTCGTCGCGAATCTCCGGGCCGCTTAGCGATCGCGTCGACATGCACGTTAGCGTCGCTCGAATTTCCCTCTCCGATCTCAGCGCGCAGCGACCGGGCACTACCTCCAGCGCAATACGAGCCCGCGTTGAATCAGCTCGCCTGCTGCAGCAGAAGCGCTACGGACCGGATTCGGGGACGAGCTGCAATGCGCACGCCCCGGGGCGATGGCTCGATGCCCACGGTCGAATTGAGCGCGAGGCGAGGGCACTTCTCAACGCCGCCGTCGAGCGACTCGGCTTATCCGCACGTGGATATCACCGAGTCATCAAGGTTGCGAGAACGATCGCGGATCTTGATGCTTCCGAGCGGGTATCCGCGGCGCACCTCGCCGAGGCGCTCCGTTACCGGCCGGCGGCCAAACCGTTGGCAGGGGATTCCGTGAACGCGGGCGATTCTCGCTCCCTGTCCTCGTCTGCCAGTGCGAGTTTTTCGAGCTAGTGGACGCGGGTGGCGAACGATTGTATGAGCGGTCGCGGAATGGTATCAATGGTGCAGGTGGTCCAGTGCCGACGCGTCCCCACAGGAACAAAGAGGTAAACGATTCCCTCGTTAAGGTCGCAGATCCAACCCGAGCACACCCTCCGCCATTCCCGGCTGTGGATCGTCGCGTTCGCGATCGCGCTCGGAGGGGCGGCTTCCTCGCCCGGCTACGCGCAGCTCTCAGTTTCTGACAGCGCGCGACAGGTCGGCAATTCACCGACAACGACCGACTTGTCGCTGGCGACCGCGCAGGTAGTCGTGAACCCGGTTGCGCGCGACGAAGAGATTCGCAAGCGGCTTCAGAGTGTGCTCGATGCGACCGGATGGTTCATCTCCCCGCGCGTCACGGTCCGCGATGGGGTGGTGTTCCTGGACGGCACCGATTCAACGGAGGAGACAAAAAAATGGGCCGGTGACCTGGCGAGAAACACCCAGGACGTCGTCGCAGTAGTGAACCGGATGTCGGTTCCAAAGCAGTCCATTTGGGATTTCAATCCGGCGTCTAACGGCGTCCGTTCGCTGTGGCGCGATTTCGTGCGATCGCTGCCGTTCATGGCGTTCGGTCTGCTGGTTCTCGTTATCTCGTTCGCGGGGGCGCTGCTCACCACCCGTGTCGCGAAGACCTTTTTCACGAGTCGCATCTCCGCGCCGCTGCTGCGGCGGGTGCTGGCTCGCGCGCTCGGCGTCATCGTATTTCTGATCGGGGTCTACATCATCCTGCGAGTGCTGGGGCTTACACAGCTCGCCCTCACGATCGTCGGGGGGACCGGCCTGATCGGACTCGCCGTCGGGCTCGCATTCCGGGACATCACGGAGAATTTTCTGGCGAGCATATTCCTCAGCATCCAGCGGCCGTTCGAGACCTCCGATCTGGTGGAGGTAGCGGGAGTGACGGGATATGTCCAACAGCTCAACATGCGGACTACCGTGCTGATGACGCTGGATGGAAACCTCGTCCAGATCCCGAACGCCACGGTTTACAAGAGCAACCTCCGGAATTACACCACGAACTGCAACCGGCGCGAGCAATTTGAGATCGGGATCGGGTACGACGACGTCATCAGTGATGCACAGGAGATAGCACGGGAAGTTCTTTCCGCGCATCCGGCGGTCTTGAAGGATCCGGAGCCGTGGGTGTTGGTGGACAGGCTCGGTACCTCGACTGTTGTTTTGAGGGTGTATTTCTGGCTCGATGGTCGCGAGCACAGCTGGCTAAAAGTTCGATCGTCGGTGATACGGTTGGTCAAGCGGGCATTTCAAGCGCGCGGAATCTCGATGCCCGACGAGGCGCGCGAGATCATCTTTCCGCGGGGCGTTCCGGTTACGCTGCGGGAGCCCAAAGGGGAAGAAACTGCGAACAATGCATCCCGCGGTGCGACAGGCGTTGCGGCGGCGGCCGAGAAGCCGGATGCTGTTTCTACGAAAGCAGAAGCCGGGCTCACAAGCGAGGCGGGAGTGCTGGAAGAGCAGGCGAGAAATGCCAAGCCGGACGCGGGGGATAATCTCCTCGCCTCCTCGCCGAACGACGGCGACTAGCCGCGAATCTCGCCGCGCACCAGCGGCGCGCCAAAGTTTGCCTCGGGCTTTGGCGGAGGGTATTCTCCACTCACTGCCGCCCTCTTCACAGGATCGAAATGTTCGGTTGTCTCCGCAGACTCGGGTGCCTCGTCATAATCATCGCCGGCCTCGGCGGCTGGTATTTCTACACACATCTCAACGGCAACGATCGCGCTTCGGCGCCCCGTGCGGATGCGTCGGCGCATTCCGGATGGGAGCCGCTGACGCAGGCGGACGCGGAGCGAGGCAAACGCGCGGTGGAATCGCTCTCGCAGCGGACCGGGCCGGTATTCGCGAACATGACGGCCGCTGAAGCGGCGTCCTACATTTTTCTAGCCAGCGCGCGGCAGCTGCCGCCATCCGCGAGCCAGATCCAGGCGTCGGCAGTGAACGACAGACTGAACGTGCGGGCAGAAGTCTCGATGAAGGATTTTGGCGGGGCCGCGGTGCTCGGCCCGCTCGGCTCGCTCATCGGCGACCGCGACACGGTTCAGTTCGGCGGTCACATTCACGTGATTCGGCCCGGCGCGGGCGAGTTCATCGTTGACGACATGAAGTTCGGACGCGCGCCGATCCCGGGAGTGCTGATTCCCCGTCTGATCGCAAAATTCAGACGCGGATCCGTTGACGGAATGTCTGATCGCGGACTGGCGATGGCGATGCCGCTGTACATCTCCGACGTGCGGATCGAAAACGGGAAGATCACGCTCTACAAGAGCGTACCGTGAGCAGGAGGATTCTCGTCGTTGACGACGAGGAGGGAATCCGCGGAGCGCTCGGCCAGCTGCTGGAATACGAGGGCTACGACGTGCACAGCGCGTCGAGCGGCGCGGATGGAATCGCCGAGTATGTGAAGTGGCGTCCCCATCTCGTTTTTCTCGACGTGAAGATGGCGGGGATGGATGGACTGGAGGCGCTGAAGAAAATTCGTGACCTAGACCCCACCGCGACCGTGGTTATCATCAGCGGACACGCGACCATTCGGACGGCGGTGGAAGCGACGCACCTCGGCGCCTACGACATTCTGGAAAAGCCGCTCGACACAGATCGAATTCTCGTGCTGCTGAGGAACGCTCTGTCGCAGCTCGATCTGCAGAAAGAGAATGCCCGCCTCCGCGAGGCAGTGGAGCCGTATCAGATCATCGGCCGGTCGGCGCCGATTCGGGCGCTGCAGGAGAAGATAGAAAAAGTCGCGTCCGCTCCGGCGCGTGTTCTCATCACCGGCGAGAACGGAACCGGAAAGGAGCTAGTTGCGCGGGCGCTGCACCGCGGCTCGCCGAGGGCGTCGAAGCCGTTCGTGGAAGTGAACTGTGCCGCGATTCCCGGAGAGCTGATTGAAAGTGAGCTGTTCGGTCACGTGAAGGGTTCGTTCACCGGCGCGATTCAGGACAGGGCGGGAAAATTCGAGCAGGCTAACAGGGGAACGCTATTCCTGGACGAGATCGGCGACATGAGCCTGGCTGCTCAGGCGAAGGTGCTGCGTGTTCTCGAAGACAACGTGCTCACGCGCATCGGTGGATCGAAGCCGATATCGGTGGACGTTCGCGTGATAGCGGCGACCAACAAGAATCTCGAGTTGGAGATCGGAGCGGGGAGATTTCGCGAGGATCTCTACTATCGTCTCAACGTCGTCCCGATTCACGTTGCCCCGCTGCGCGAGCGGCGAGAGGACATTCCCGTGCTCGCCGAGTATTTCCTCAAGCTGCTGACGGCGCGGGAGGGAGTGGTGCCGCGAACGCTCAGCGCGGACGCGATCGAGCGTCTGGGCGGACTCGACTGGCCGGGAAACGTGCGCGAGCTCAAGAACACGGTCGAGCGTCTGCTGATTCTGTCATCGGGAAACGAGATCACCGCTCGTGACGTGGAGCGGCTCGGTGGGCAGCGAATTGCCGACGACACCGGTCTCGCATCCCTTTCCGGATGCAAGACCTTTGAGGAGTTCAAGGACGCGGCGGAGCGCGCATTCCTTCTCGCGAAGCTGCGCGAATTCGAGTGGAATGTTTCGGAGACGGCGCGAGCGGTGGAGATGCCGCGCTCCAATTTGTACAAGAAAATCGAGCGTTACGGGCTGACGCGCGAAAACAGCTAATCAAATCGAGACAATGAAAGAAGCCAAAGGGCGCTACAAGAATTTCATCGGCGGCGAGTGGAATGCGCCCGCGTCGGGCGAATATTTCGAGAACCGCAATCCGGCCGACAGGAACGATCTGATCGGCGGCTTCCCGCTTTCGACGAGAGCGGAGGTTCAAGAGGCGGTCGAGAGCGCTAAGCGCGGCTTCGAGATCTGGAAGAAGTGGCCGGCGCCCGCGCGCGGTGACGTCTTGCGTCTCGTGGGCGACTTAATGGCGAAGCGGAAGGACGAGATCGCCGACGCGATGACGCGCGAGATGGGCAAGCCGCTGACCGAGACGCGTGGCGACGTGCAGGAGGGAATCGACACCGCCTACTACGCCGCGAGCGAAGGGCGGCGTCTATTCGGAAAGACGGTTCCCAGCGAGCTCCGCAACAAGTGGGCGATGAGCTTCCGGCGTCCAATCGGCGTGGCGGGGTTGATCTGCCCGTTCAACTTTCCGATGGCGATTCCGACGTGGAAGATGTTCCCGGCGCTGGTGTGCGGAAACTCGGTGATCTTCAAGCCGGCAGAGGACGTTCCGCATACGGGAACACTGCTGGTGGAGATACTGCTCGAGGCAGGATTGCCGGCGGAGGTGATTCAGCTTCTTCACGGGCGTGGCGAAGTGGTGGGCGCGGCGATCGTCGAGCACCCGGAGATTCCCATTATCTCCTTTACCGGCTCAACGGAGACGGGGCGCATCGTGGGAGAGACGTGCGGACGCATGCACAAGCGGCTGTCGCTCGAGATGGGCGGCAAGAACGCACAGATCGTGATGAACGATGCTGACCTCGATCTCGCTCTGGAGGGCGCGCTGTGGGGAGCGTTCGGAACGACCGGGCAACGCTGCACGGCAACCAGTCGTCTCATTCTAGAGGCCGGCGTTCACGACAAGTTTGTCGCCATGCTTTCCGACCGCGTGAAGGCGCTCAAGCTGGGCGATGGCCGCAAATCAGGAACCGACGTCGGGCCGCTCATCAACGAGGCTTCGCTGGAGAAGGTGGGGAGCTATGTCGAAATCGGGCGGATGGAGAATGCGGAGCTGGTGTGCGGCGGAAGGCGTCACGCCGCGCTCGCGGAGGGAAACTTTTTCGAGCCGACGATTTTTGCCGGAGTCAAGGCGGGCTCGCGTCTCGAGCAGGAGGAAATCTTCGGGCCGGTGCTTTCCGTCATCCGCGTGAACGGCGTGGACGAGGCGTTCACGGTTAACAACGATGTGAAGTATGGATTGTCTTCCTCGATCTACACGAGCAACGTGAACACAGCTTTCCGCGCGTTCAACGAGCTCGACAACGGCATCACCTACGTGAACGCGCCGACGATCGGCGCAGAAGCGCATCTGCCCTTCGGTGGAGTCAAGCAGACAGGGAACGGGCATCGGGAGGGCGGCTGGGAGGTCTACGAATTCTACTCCGAGACGAAAGTCGGTTACGCGGATTTTTCGGGGACTCTGCAGCGCGCTCAGATCGACAATTATCTCGGAACGCCGGACTGAGGTACGCGCTATGACGCTCGTGCCTGATATCGAGAAACGACGTACCGACGCGCTGAAGCGCGCCAACAGGCGGCCGAGCGAGACGCTGCCGATGCTCGGGCGCTGGGCGCGGGTCGTGATTTTCTCGCTAGCGCTGTTCGTCGTCATTCGCGCATTCGGGATCGAGGCGTTCAAGATCGCGAGCGGGAGCATGGAGCACACCCTGTTCGAAGGCGATT
>JALYYD010000032.1 GCA_030946775.1 Gemmatimonadota bacterium | reverse complement strand
ATCTCCATCAACACCGACGCCCAAGCCCTCCTCAATTCCAAGTCCGACGTAAAAATCCAGATCGGGAAGAAGCTCACCCGCGGACTCGGCGCCGGTGCCCGCCCCGAAATCGGAAAGCAGGCCATAGACGAATCCCGCGACGAAGTCGCCCGCGCCCTCTCCGGCGCCGACCTCGTCTTCATCACCTGCGGTATGGGCGGCGGAACCGGAACCGGCGCCGCTCCCGAGCTCTGCGCCATCGCCCGTCAGGCCGGCGCGCTCACCGTCGGCATCGTCACCAAGCCGTTCCTCTTCGAAGGCCGGAAGCGGATGCGCCAAGCCGAGCTCGGCATCAGCGAGATGCGGAAAAACGTGGACACGATGATCGTCGTCCCCAATGAAAGACTGCTCGCCGTCGTCGGGAAGGGAATCCCGTTCCAGGACGCCCTCAAGAAGGCCGACGAGGTTCTCCTCCACGCCACGCAGGGCATCTCCTCGCTCATCTCCGTCACCGGTTTGGTGAACGTTGATTTCGCGGACGTTCGAACGGTGATGGCTGAAGGCGGCTCCGCCCTTATGGGAACCGGCGTCGGACGCGGTGAGAACCGCGCCATCGAAGCCGCCCAGCAGGCGATCGCCAGCCCGCTCCTCGACAACGTCTCCATCTCCGGCGCCACGGGTGTGTTGGTCAACATCACCGGCGGCGAAGACCTCACGCTCGGAGAAGTCCACCAGATCAACGAGATCATCCACGAAGCGGTTGGCGAAGAAGCCGAGATCATCTTCGGTGCGGTGCACGAGCCGGCGATGCAGGGCGAGATCCGCGTCACCGTAATCGCTACCGGTTTCGACAAGGCGATGCAGACAGGAGCAGCCGCACGTGCCGAGTCCACGCCCGTGAATCGGAGCAAATCCCCTGAGGTGATTCCATTTCCGCAGCGGGTTGCGCGAGGAATGGGGATGAGCAAGGGGACGACCGGCGAGATCCCTCGCGCAACCAGGCCGATCGCGCCGCAGCAGCCGACCCAGCAGTCCGCTCCCGAGAGAAATCGGCCGAGTGAGCAGGAGGATCTTACGGATATGGAGATCCCGACGTTCATTCGGCGGCAGATGGACTGAGGCGGGACTGCAGGGCAACTACAACAGATTACTACTCGTGAATAGCTGACCGCGATTCGCGTACAGCGGTTCGCTGACGGCGCTCGCGGACGGTAGGGAGCGCTGCACCGGCAGCGGAGCGGGCGGCCGGCGCGTATTCTATTCACAACCCAAACGCAGTCACCTTGATGATTCTTTCAGTCATTGCGATCGCAGCCTACGTCGTCGCCGCGCCAGCCATCGGGACGCTCAAGGGAACGATCACCGACTCCACCGGCGCAAAGGTCGCCGGTGCGACGGTCACGGTCACCGAGCTCGGACGATCGGTCCAGACTGGAGCTGATGGATCGTTCGCGTTCGCGGACCTCACCGCAGGCAAGTACACGATCGTCACCCGCCGCGCGAGGTTCGCGCCGGTGGTGCAGCGCGTGACGGTGGATGGCGAGACTACTTCAAACGTGTCGCTCGTCGCGACGGCGCTGCGGCTCGACGCGATCTCCGTCACCGCGACGCGAACGGCGGAATCGCCACGGACGTCGCCGCTGCCGCAGAACTTTCTCAGCGGCGACAAGCTCCGCCGGGAAGAGGGAGTTTCGCTCTCGCACTCGATTGACGGGCTCGCCGGAGTGCGGATGCTGAGCACCGGCCAGCAGACGGGGAAGCCGATCATCCACGGGCTCACAGGGCCGCGTGTGCTTACGCTCGACAACGGATCGCGCCTCGAGGATTACTCGTGGAGCGACGAGGACGGCCCATCCATTGACGCGCGTCTCGCCGAGCGTGTCGAGGTGGTGCGCGGGCCCGCCAGCTTGATGTTCGGATCGGACGCACTCGGCGGTGTCGTCAACGTCGTCCCGCCCGAGGTCCCCGACGCAAGAGGGATGACGAGCTTCGCACATGGATTGGCGGAGACGTACGGCGCGACGAACAACAAGGAGTTCGGTGGAGTGCTGCGACTCGACGGTGCGAGCGGGGGATTCGGCTGGCGCGCGACGGCGATCGGACGGAAGGCGAACATCATCCGCACGCCGACGGGCAACGCCGAAACGGCGGACGGCAATCTCTACGACACGGGTTTCAAATCGTTCAATGGAGAGCTCGTCGTCGGCAACCATCACGATCGCGGCGATGTGTCGCTGCGCTACGCGCGCTACGGCGGCGACTTTGGAATTCTCGATGGTCCGCCGGTTCCTGAAGACAACTTCAGCGGTCCACTCCGCCGTGTGAGCGATGACCGTTTTCAGCTGAACAGCAACACGATTTTGAATCCCTCGCTCCGCCTGGAGACGAAGAGCCAGTATCAGCGGCATCTCCTGCAGGAGCTGCTCGAGGACAGCCGCACCGGCGATGGCACTCCGGTCTTCGATCTCCTCCTCGGCACGTACAGCACCGATCTCCTGCTGCATCATTCATCGGAAGGGGAGTACTCGTGGCTTTCGGGGACGGTCGGCGTCTCCGGCCAGTATCAGAAGAACACGACGAGCGGGCTTGCGCCACTGGTGCCGAGCGCGTCGAGCACTGGCGGAGCGGTGTTCGCGATCGAGACGGCTACGCTCGGACAGTGGAGCGTGATGGCGGGGATGCGCGGCGACACGCGGCATTTGAGCGCGGAGAAAAATTCCGAGCTGATGACGAGCTCGCAGACGCGAACGGGTTCGGCGCTGTCGGGAAATTTCGGAGCAGTGTATAGGTTCACGAACGAGCTGTCGCTGGCCGGAAATGTCGGGCGCGCGTTCAGATTTCCGACGCTATTCGAGATGTTCACCAACGGACCGCACCTCGGCGAAGACAGATATGAGACCGGACTGCCGAGCGCGCGTCCGGAGACGAGCTTGAGCAGCGACGTGAGCTTGAGATGGCAGACGCCGCGGCTGAAGGGTGAGCTCACCGGATACAGGAACCGCATCGCCGATTATCTCTACATCTCGCCGACGGGACAGGATGTGACGTTCACCGATCCGGAATCGGGAGAGTCGGAGACTCTGCCCGGGTACCGCTACCTTCAGACGCCGGCGCTCTTTGTGGGAGCCGATGTGTCGGCCGAAGTCGAGGCGGCGCCGATGCTGACGGTGCGTGGGAGGTTCGACCTGGTGCACGCGACGAATCGCGCGACGGACGAGCCGCTGCCATTGATTCCACCGGCTCGCGGAGATGTGGAAGCCGAGCTGCACACGGTGGGGCCTGATCGCGCGTACGTGAACGCGGCGGCGCAGATCGTGGCCAACCAGCAGCGGCTCGGGCCGTTCGACACCAATCCCGAGGGGTATCACATCTTCAACTTCGGGGCTGGAATCGAGCGCGCTTTCGCCGGACGCAGCGTGAATCTCGACGTCAGGGTTCATAACGCGCTCGATGCGAAGTACACCGATTTCCTCAGCCGGTACAAGACATTCGCCTATGAGCAGGGGCGGAACATCGTCGTCCGGCTCTCGACCGGCTTCTAGCCCGGCAGGCGGATTGAGGTTGGGGGACTACGTGCTCCCAGGCAAATCGCGGAGAAATCTGCGATTTGCGAGAGAAAAGTCTGGCGAATCAGCAGTGAAAAGCCCTAAGTTGTCGGCCCGGTGACTACTCGGTCATCGGGTCGTCTGAGAGGGGTACGTGAGAGCGATGGAAAACGAAATGAATTTTCGGAGGCAGGTGGATTGAGTCCCGCACACGCGAGAGCACTCAGTTATTCCATCGTCGCCAGTCTAGCCGGACTGGCGATTTGGTTTACGCCGTCACTTGGCGCCTACCGGGCGATGACCGTCGCGCCGGTCGTCGTCGTGCATCCCGAGATGCCGAAGACGGACTACATCTCCTCCCCGATGTTCGTCGTCGCGCCGACGAGCGCGTTCGTGGACACCGTCGCCGTCGCCGGCGTTATCCACGAATCGCTGTTCGCATCGCTCGATAACTCCGCGCAGGAAGAGCTGCCGCAGTCGGCGCGTCACGGACTCGCCTACACGCTCGCCAACATCTTCGAGCACAAGGCCGATCTCACGCGCGACCTCGATGACGGCGACAAGTTCCACATCCTCGTCGAGCGCCTCACCAAGCCGAACGGCGCGATCATCGTCAATAAAGTTCTCGGTGCGCGTCTGGGATTGGGCGGGGGACAAAACGTCGTCGAGGCGGTTCGCTTCGAGAGCAAGACGAGCAGCGCGAAATACTTCGATGCCAACGGCAAGAGTCTGACGCCGTCGTTTCTTAAAGTTCCGGTAAACTTCCGCAGAATCTCGAGCGGGTTCGGGCTTCGCTTCCATCCGATCCTTGGCCGGTGGCGCAATCACGACGGCACCGATTACGCGGCGGCGATGGGCACGCCTGTGAAAACGATCGGCGACGGAACGATCATCTTCGCCGGCTGGAAGGGCGGGTACGGCAACACGCTGGAGATCCGCCAC
>JALYYD010000025.1 GCA_030946775.1 Gemmatimonadota bacterium | reverse complement strand
GGGCAAGGCCCTCGACGATCGCGGTCTTGCCGACTCCCGGCTCGCCAATCAGGACGGGGTTGTTCTTTGTGCGGCGCGAGAGGACCTGCATGACGCGCCGGATTTCCTCGTCCCGGCCGATGACCGGGTCGAGCTTCCCGATGCGGGCGTCCTCGGTGAGGTCGCGCGTGTAGCGCTGGAGCGCCTGGTACTGGTTCTCGGGAGTCTGGTCGGTGACGCGGTGCGAGCCGCGCACTGCCTCGAGCGCCCCGAGCAGATCCTTGCGTGTCACGCCGAGGGAGTCAAGGAGGCTGCGACTTTCGGTGGCTTTTACGGATGAGAGCGCAAGCAGCAAATGCTCAGTGGAGACGAATTCGTCGCCGAGCTCGCGTGCGTCCTTCTCGGCTTGGTCGAAGATCTGATTCAGCTCGCGCGAGAGAGTCGGCTGCGCATTGGACTGCTTGGGATAGCGCGCGGCTTCGCGGTTGGCGTCGGCGAGGAGCTTGTCCAAGGCGACGCCGAGCTTGTGAAGGATCGGGACGACGATCCCTTCGTCCTGCTCGAGGAGGGCGAGGAGGAGATGGAGGTCGTAGACGACAGGATTGCCGCCGCCCCGCGCGTGCTCGATGGCGGCGTTGACGGCTTCGGAGGCTTTTACGGTGAGGCGATCGGGGTTGATCATTTGTACGATTGGCTTGAACTGGGAAACCGAAACTGCAACGGAAAACTACACGTGCAAAGCTTACCGCGATTCGCTGACCGCTGTTCGCGGCCTGCCCAGTGGACGGCACCGCGTGAGGCTGCACCACTCGCCCGATTCGGGGGCGGGCCGTCCTTCCGTGTTGGCAGCGAATCGCTGTTCGCGTATCGCGGTCCGCTATCCTCGTGTCGTGTTCCGTGGATGTTGCCCTACAACAGAAAACGCGCCCCAGTTTCGCCGGGACGCGCTTTCATATTCGCTCACTACTTTCTTGCGATCATCTTCTTCACCAGAACCTTTCCGTCTACTTCGAGCTTGTACAGGTAAATCCCCGAAGCGACATCTTCGCCCGTCTGGGTGTATTTGCCATCCCAGTAGGCCACGTACTCACTGCACGTTAGGAACAGGTTCTCGACCGGCTCGCCTCCAGCCCCATTACCGCTGCCGCTCTGCAGCACCGGCACAGCTACCAGCTGCGCCAACAGATTGTAAACCCGCAGAGTGACTCGGTGTACCGCCCCGTTGTTCGTGCATCCCTGCGCGTCACCAACGACGAACGGGATCCGGGTATCCTGCGTGAACGGGTTGGGATAGTTCTGACCCAACGCCATTCCGGTACCATGCTGGCCGGCTGGGGTTGGTGTGCCTTGAGCCCCTGACCGGCTTGGCATGAACGCGCTGACAGCGAGCACTAGTACCAGCGCCCGCCACAGGTGCTTCATGTTTTCTCCAAACTGACTAAGAAGGGTTTAGGCTCTTTACTCCTGCACGAGGTTTTTGAGGCAAGTGACTGACTGACGCGAACTTAGGAAACTGCTACATCTGTGTCAAGGATTCGCGCACTCTCATTAGACTACGCAACTCCCCTTTTCGTTCCGTTATTCCGGCCCGATCACAGTACTCTAGAAATGGGATGAGGTACTTGCGCGAAAACCCAAGCGTATCACGAAGTTGCGATACTTGGTACTCGGCGCCCATCTCCAGATTTTCCTTCAACTTCTCGATCAGCACATCTACCGCCTCGCGAGCGTAAAAACGATCCGCCCCTACCTGCACGACTCGTCCTTCGCGTTCGAGGTAACGCAGCAATCCCGGCACCGCTCCGCCGTACTTCTCAACCAACTCACCAGCACTCGGCGGCTCACTACCACCAGAGCAAATCGCATGCAACAGCGACGCGATCGTCGCTTCATCTCCCGGCGTCGGCCGCGCACTCCAACCGGCCCGCCGAACGATCGATCCTTCGACCGCTACCGAGCCGGTCTTCTCCAACTGTGTGACGACCAAACGGACAAGCCGATGGTCCGCGCCGACTGAGTGACCGAGCGACTCCAATTGGACACCGGGCTCGAGCGGAAAGGTTGTCTCGGCCGTTTCGAGCGCGGCAAGAACTGAAGCCGTGACGGACGCGAGAACTGCCGCCGAGAAGCACCGCTTGTCGGCGACGGCGCAGCGCGCGCCGGAGACCATCGTGGCGACGGCCGCTGGAGCGACTCCCACCCTCACTGTCAACGATTCCGTCGCGAGTCCCGACATACCCGCCAAGTCGAGCAGGGAAAGAAAGCGGCTAGCCGCATCGCGAGGATCGGCGGCTCCAAAAGCACGCGCGGCGACCCCCACGGGCTGGCGGGATGGATGCGGGTCGAGAACTATCCCTCCCCCGATCGTGCCGACCGGAGCGGGCAATCGAAGCACGAACCGGTCACCTCCGCGTGCCGCGATGGGTGAGTCGAGCTTGATGCGCGCGAATCGCCCGTCTCCGGCGAAGATGAGCGATGCTCCGACATCTGCTCCGGCCAGGTGAAGCCGAACGGAGCTGCGCGCGCCGAGGTGGGTGGCCTCGCCGTCGAGCAGGATGACACGCGCATCGAGAACGGAACTCTCCTGCCACGCGGCTGACGTGACGAGAATGAACCCGCGTTCGATTTCCGAGACCTCGACGCCGGAGAGTGCGATCGCCGCACGGTCGCCGGGCCGGATCGATTCAACTTCGGTTCCGTGGCGATGGAGCCGGCGCACTCGGGCCGGCCGGTTCGCGGGGAGGATCGTCACCGTCGAGTCGCTCGAGAGCGTTCCGCCCCACACGGTTCCGGTCACGACCGTTCCCGTTCCTTTCAGAGTAAAGCAGCGGTCTACTGGGAGGCGGAAGAGATCGTCAGCGCTTCCCCTCTCCGAGGTTGGTGCGGCGGCTTGCAGCGCATCACGCAGCTCGTCCAGTCCGGCGCAGGTCACGGCGGAGCAAGGAACGACCGGCGCCGAGGGCCAGCGGGAACTGGCGAGCGAGGAGACGACTTCGTCTCGAACCAGCGAAAGCCACTCCGCGTCGGTCGCGTCAGATTTAGTGAGCGCGACGACGAGTGAAGGAATCTCGAGCAGATCGAGGATCGCGAGATGCTCGCGCGTTTGCGGCATTATCCCTTCGTCGGCGGCGATGACGAGCAGCGCGACGTCGATTCCGGCCGCACCGGCGACCATCGTCTTCACGAACGCCTCGTGACCGGGAACGTCGATTACCGAAGCAGCGATTTCGCCGAGCTGGATCGGCGCGAACCCGAGCTCGACGGTGATGCCGCGGCGCTTTTCCTCGGGAAGACGGTCGGTATCAACTCCGGTGAGCGCCTTCACCAGCGTCGTCTTGCCGTGATCGATGTGGCCGGCGGTTCCTATGATCACGCCGCCGTCCAGCGCTCCTCTTCCCAAACGGGAAATGCGCGCAGCGGACGACCGTCGTCGAGATGCTCGCTGAGGAACTCCCGCACCAGCCGCTGGTGTGCGCGCCCCTCAGCCGGAGTCACTGGGGCGCGATGTCCATCCACGAGCCAGCCGATTATCGCCGAGCGCGCCGACGAGGGAAGACGGCGGGCGGCAGGAGTGAGACCGGAGCAGCGGACGCACAGCGCGCCGCCTGCGACGTGAGAGAAGCCGGCATCAGCCTCGGGCTCGATGTCGGCGTGGCAGACGGCGCAGTTTTCCAGAGCGGGGGCGAAACCTAGCGCGGAGACGACGCGCCAGCAGCCGGCGAGTCCGGCGGCGACGGTGTGGTCGGGCGCGGCCCGCGAGATCAGATCGAGCGCCTCATCAACCGTATCGTAGAGATGAGGACCGGAATCCTCTCCGGCGAAACGAAGCGCCAGCTCGGCGACGGCTGACGCTGCGGTGAACCGGCTCACGTCCTCCGCCAGTCCGGGGCGCGATTTGGTGAGATCGAATCCCGAGAGAGTATGAAGCTCGCGTCCCGTTTTCGTGTGGAGCTGAGCCGAGCCCTGCGCGAAGAGATCGAGGGAAGAACCGTAGCGGGCGCGGGATTTGCGCGCGCCCCGCGCGAGGGCGGACTGCACTCCTCCGTCGCGAGTGAGGAGGCGCACTATCCGCGAGCTTTCGAGATAATCGAAAGCGTGGAGCAGGATCGCCTCCGTCACGACGAGGGACATACGTCAATCTAACACGCGGCTCGAATGTCCAAGCGGGAGCCAACGCTTAGCGGGTGCCGCTGAACTCCGCGCCGATGAGAACGACCCTGCGCGGCGACGGGTAGCCGATCACGTCCTGATACTTCTTATCCAGCGCATTCTCGACACGCGCCGTCAGCGACAGCTGATCACGGCCCGCCAGCGCGAGGACGCGCCGCCGCGCGGATATATCCAGCTTCACAGATGAAGGAAGGGTCAGCGTCGGCGAGGGAAA
>JALYYD010000012.1 GCA_030946775.1 Gemmatimonadota bacterium | reverse complement strand
CGGCGCTTTCGGATCCTTGGTGCTGGTGCTGGCGAAAAGCAAACGCTGCGGCCGCGCGCCTGCCTTTGCAAGCGCGGCCCAACGCGGCGACGCCAGAACTTTCCGGTATTCGCGGTAGGTGCGCTTGGCTACCGCGATTCCGAGCCGATTCTGCAATTCTGTCGGGACTTTGTCCTTCACCGCAACGTCCCATCGACTGACGAAAAGCGATGCGACAGAGCCGACACCAGCATCCAGGCCGGCGGCGATGCGGCGCTCGATGCCGCGCATATATGCTTCGGCCGCGGCGACATACTGCTCCGCTGAGAACAACAATGTGACGTTCACCGCTACCCCATTGGCGATCGACTCCTCGATTGACGCGAGACCCTCGGCGGTTCCCGGAATCTTGATGAACAGATTTGGACGGTTTGCCCGCCGATGCAAATCCGCGGCGGCGGCGATCGTTCCAGCGGTGTCATTTGCCAGCAGCGGCGACACCTCCAGCGACACCCAGCCATCCACGGCCTTTGTGCGGTCATGGACTGGACGAAAGAGGTCTGCCGCGCGCTGTAGATCTTCAATCGCCAACTCGAAGAACAGCGGCTCACCCTCGTTGCCGTCCGCCGACTTTCGGCGAATTGCGTCATCATAGAAGTCGCCATTGGTGATGGCGTGATCGAAGATCGTAGGATTTGATGTAAGGCCGGTGACCGACAGATCGCGAATGTATCCCGCAAGGGTTCCGTCGTTAAGAATGCCGCGAGTGATGTTATCGAGCCAGAGACTCTGACCCGCGTCGTGCAGTTGTTGTGTCGCCTTCATTTGGAGCTCCCGTTGCGATCAATGGTGGGGTTGTGCCAGGTGCCGTGCGACTTGACGAGCGCATCCGCTTCCGCCGGCCCCCAACTGCCGCGCTTGTACCGAACGACGGGCGAATGCCGCTTGAGAACGTTGTCGACGACGACCCACGCAGCCTCGACCGCATCTTCTCGCGTGAACAGCGCTCCATCGCCCGCCATCGCGTCGCTCAGCAGTCGCTCGTACGGCGGTTCCGCGCCCAGCAATTCCTCGACGAGGTAAAGCTCGCACTGTTCGCCGAGGAATTCCTTGCCAGGGCGCTTCACGCGTGCGGCGAGCGCGATCGCCGCATTGGGCGAAAGGCGAAATCGCAGATAGTTCGCGAGCCCCGACGCCGGATTCGAATCGCCGAACAGCGTAGACGGCGGCGGCTTCAGCTCGACGATCACCTCGGCGGCGGTTTCCGGCAGACATTTGCCCGAGCGCAGGTACCACGGCACGCCCTTCCATCGCCACGAGTCGATGAACAGCCGCACCGCGCAATACGTCTCGACGTCGGAATCCCTCGCCACGTCCGCTGTCTTGCGGTAGCCGGCGTATTGCCCGCGCACGAGATCGCGCGACGTGATCGGTCGCATCGCTTCGAAGACCTTGGCCTTTTCGGTGTTAATGGCCCCGTAGTTTCGATCGACCGGCGGCTCCATCGCCAGAAGCGCGACGATTTGGAATACGTGATTCTGGATCACATCGCGCAAACAGCCCGCGGTCTCGTAGAAAGAGCCGCGATCGCCCACGCCGAACCGTTCGGCGAGGGTAATCTGGACGCTCGACACATAGTTGCGATTCCAGATCGGCTCGAGAAAGGAGTTCGCGAAGCGGAAGTAGAGAATGTTCATTATCTCTTCCTTCCCCAGATAATGGTCGATCCGGAAAATCGAATCCTCGGGGAATACCGATCGCGCTACCGCGTTGAGCTTCCGCGCCGACGCCAGATCCCGGCCGAATGGCTTCTCGACGATGACGCGGGCGTTGGCCGCCAAGCCGGCGGCGGCGAGTCCCTCGATCACAGTGGCGAACAGCGACGGCGGAATGGCCAGATAGTGCGCCGGGCGTTTCGCTTTTCCCAGCGCATCTTTCAGCGCCGTGAACGTCGCCGGATCGTTGTAGTCGCCGGACACATAATGAAGGAGCGAAAGCAGGCGCTTGAGCGCGCGTTTGTTCACGGCGACGCCGGACTGTTTGATGCTATCAGTCGCGCGAGCGCGAATTTCCGCCGCGGTCATCGGCGGAAAGGCAACGCCGATGACCGGCACCGAGAGCTGGCCGTTCTTCACCATCGCATACAGCGCCGGGAAGATCATCTTGCGCGCCAGGTCTCCCGTCACGCCAAACACCACCAGCGCATCGGACTGCGCCGGAGGGTCATTCCTCTTGGTCATGTCGAGATCCTCGCGTGAACCGAGAATTGCGTGATCATTGCTGCGCTCCCGAGCCGAGGGCCGCGTCAACGATTGTCTGCGCCTGAGCGACGATGCGGTCGAGAGCATCCTTTCCGCACGCGCTCTCCGCATAAATCCGGTAGATGTCTTCGGTGCCGGACGGACGAGCGGCAAACCAGCCCGCCGCTGTGATGACCTTGATGCCGCCGAGCGGCGCGTGATTTCCTGGCGCCTCATTGATGACGCTCGTGACTTTCTCTCCGGCGAGCTCGGTGCAGCGCACGTCGCTCGGCGACAGCGCCGAAAGCCGCCGCTTCTGTTCGGGCGTCGCTGGTGCGCCGACGCGATCGTAGGCCATTTCTCCAAACTCGCGTGTCAACTCGGCGTACATCTCTCCGGGATCGCGGCCTGCGACGACGGTGATCTCGGCAGAAAGAAGTGCGGGCACGATCCCATCCTTGTCCGTCGTCCACACCGTTCCGTCGCGACGGAGGAAGGACGCACCGGCGCTTTCCTCTCCGCAGAATCCGAGCGTGCCGTCGCCAAGGCCGTCAACGAACCACTTGAATCCCACCGGTACCTCGTGCAGCCGGCGCCCGAGCTTCGCGGTGACGCGATCGATCATATTGCTGCTGACGACAGTCTTGCCAACACCGGCGTAGGGTGACCACTGATTCCGATGCTTGAAGAGATGTTGAATCGCGACGGAGAGATAGTGGTTGGGCGGAAGCAGTCCCACACTCGCCGCGACGATTCCGTGGCGATCGTGGTCGGTGTCACACGCAAACGCGATGTCGAACCTGTCCTTGAGCGCTATGAGTCGTTGCATGGCGTAAGGCGATGACGGGTCCATACGGATCTTGCCGTCCCAATCCACCGTCATGAAACGGAATGTCTCGTCCACGACGTCGCTCACGACAGTAAGGTCGAGATGGTAGTAGTCCGCGATCGGCGCCCAGTAGTGAACGCCCGCGCCACCGAGCGGGTCGACGCCCAGCCGAATGTTCCCGCCGCGAATCGCGTCCATGTCTACGACGTTGCCGAGATCGCGCACGTAGGGGTTGAGAAAGTCGTGACGGTGGGTGGTATCTGCGCGCAGCGCTCGCTCATATGGTATTCGCTTCACGCCGCCGGCGCCGCTTTTCAGGAGCGCGTTGGCCTCGTCTTCTATCCATTTTGTGACGTTCGTATCGGCGGGTCCGCCATTGGGTGTGTTGTATTTGAATCCGCCGTTGTCGGGTGGATTGTGAGACGGCGTAATCACAATGCCGTCGGCCAACCCTGTCGTCCGTCCGCGATTGTAGCGGAGAATCGCGTGCGACACCACCGGCGTCGGCGTGTACTCGTCGTGCTCGGCGAGCATGATATCCACGTCGTGTGCCGCCAGCACCTCGACCGCAGTTGCGCACGCCGGCTGCGACAATGCGTGCGTATCAATCCCAAGAAAGAGCGGACCGTCGATGACTTCCTTCCGGCGGTAGTGACAGATGGCTTCGGTAATCGCCACGATGTGCGCCTCGTTGAACGTTCGGTCGAACGAGGACCCGCGATGTCCCGACGTGCCGAACGCAACACGCTCCGCGGCAACCTCGGGATCGGGGACGAGTGTGTAGTAGGCCGTGACCAGCTTGGAGACATCGACCAACATCCCCGGCGGCGGCGGATGTCCGGCAAGCGGGCTGACGTTCACGGCTGTTTCCGCTCG
>JALYYD010000004.1 GCA_030946775.1 Gemmatimonadota bacterium | reverse complement strand
ACGCTGTCCCCCTCCTCTGAAGCGAGACAAGTCGCCCCGGCCGAGCGCGAGCAGCTGCTCGCCGCCGCCGTTCGGCTTCGCGAGGAAGTGTCGAAGAGAATCGTCGGTCAGCAGCAAGTGCTGGAGGAGATCCTCCTTGCGATCGTCGCCGGCGGCCACGCTCTTCTCGTCGGCGTGCCTGGTCTCGCCAAGACGCTGATGATCCGCTCCGTCTCCGAAGCGATGCGGCTCGATTTCCGCCGCATCCAGTTCACCCCCGATCTCGTGCCGTCGGACATCACCGGCACCGAGATAATGGAGGAGGATCAGGCGAGCGGACATCGCTCGTTCAGATTCGCGAAGGGGCCGATCTTCGCCAACATCATTCTCGCCGACGAGATAAACCGCGCCCCGCCGCGCACGCAGGCCGCGCTTCTCGAGGCAATGCAGGAGCATCGCGTGACAGCCGCCGGCGAGACAATGTCGCTGCCGGAGCCGTTCTTCGTTCTCGCGACTCAGAATCCGATCGAGCAGGAGGGAACGTATCCTCTCCCCGAAGCGCAGCTCGACCGCTTCCTGTTCGACATCCGCGTCGGATATCCCTCCGCGGACGAAGAGATCGGGATTCTCCGCGCGACGACATCGGTGGACAACACTATTCTCTCGCCGGTTCTCGACGGAGCGCAGACGCAGAAGCTGCAGCGCCTCGTGCGTGAGATTCCCGCCGCCGATCCGGCACTGAGATACGCCGCGAGCATCGTCCGCGCGACGCGCCCCGACTCGCCAGACGCAACTTCGCTCGTAAAGCAGTACGTCAGATGGGGTGCGGGCCCTCGCGCCGGCCAGGCGCTCATCCTCGGGGCAAAAGCATACGCGCTCCTCAACGGCCGATTCGCTGTCTCTCCCGCTGACATTCGCCGCGTCGCGCACCCCGTTCTTCGCCACCGCGTGCTGCCGAATTTCGCCGCCGAAGCGGAAGGCGTGAGCGTCGAGCGCATTATCGATGAGCTGCTCCGCGCCGTGCAGGAGCCGAAGAGCGGCATCCGGGTTTAGCCCCGCGTGGCTGCAGCGATAGCACCGGCGGACAGCACTCTTCTCGACGCCGTTCGAACGATTCGCTGGCCGGCGAGAAAGAAATCGCCCGCCGGCCCGGCCGGCGCGCACCTCTCCAACATGCTGGGTGTATCGGCTGAATTCACCGAGTATCGCGCCTACCGTCAGGGCGACGAGACGCGGCGCATCGATTGGAAACTGCTCGCGCGGAGCAATCGCGCCTACATCCGGCTCTCCAACGATCGCACGATCATCTCGACGATGCTGCTCGTTGACGCGTCGGCGTCGCTGGCGTATCCCGCTGGCTCGCTCGAGAAGTGGATCTACGCGAGACAGCTCGTGCTGGGTCTTGCGTCGGCCGCTCACAGCGGGGGCGATCCTGTCGGGCTCACTGTCGTCTCGGCTGGCGAAACTCGGCGGCTTCAGCCGAAGACTCGGCGCGGCGCGGTGTACGACATCGCGCGCGTGCTCGATGAAGTTGTCCCAGCGGGGAGCGCGGGGCTTGCTCCCGTTGTGCCGACGCTTCGATCGGCGGGGCGGATTGCGATCGTCAGCGATTTCCTGGGGGATTCGGATGCGCTGCTCACCGTCGCGTCGCATCTCACCGCTGCAGGAAAGGAAGTGCACGCGATCCACGTGATTCATTCGGACGAGCTCGATCCGCCGAAGCGCGCGACTCTGCTCACCGACCCGGAGGATCCGTCGCTGCGCCGTCCGGTGACGAGCGAGACGAGAAGGGAATATCTCGAGCGGTTCGGAGCGTGGCGCGAGCAGATCGCTCGCGACTGGCGGATGGCCGGCGCGTACTATTTTGCGTGCCCCACAAGCGAGCCCGCCGCGCGCGCAGTTCGCAGAATCGCCGAAGCCCGTGGCGGCTGACCCGTGATCAGCTTTCTGCACCCCGGTTTTCTTTACGCGGCCGGAGCCGCGGCGGCCGCGGTCGTGGCGCTGCACTTTCTCGTCGCCGAGCAGCCGCGGGCGGGAATGTTGCCGACAGCGCGTTTCTTTCCGGATGTGGAGGTGCGCTCGACGACGCTCACGCTGCGCCTCTCCGACATAATGCTTCTGCTGCTGAGAGTTCTCACTTTGCTGCTGATCGGTGCAGCGTTCGCGCAGCCACAGCTCGAGCAGGCGCGCGCCGCGGCGCGGACGATTGTCCTCCTGGACCAGTCGCGAAGCGCGGGGCCGGACGCGGGCGACAGCGCTGCGAAGTATCTACCGGGTGCGGCGGCGGTGATCGTGTTCGATTCTGTCGCTGTCGAAAGTACGCCACCCGATGCCGCGGCTCGTAGCGGTGCGGCCGGCGTGAGGAGACGCGGATCGCTTTCGTCGGCGCTGATCGTCGCACTCCGCTCCGCGACGAGAATGCGCGATGGCGCAGATTCGTTGGAGATGGTGCTCGTCTCTCCGCTCCGCGCCGAGGAGCTCGACAGCGCGACGCCCGCGATTCGCGCGCTGTGGCCGGGGCGGATTCGGCTGGTGCGGGTGGCGGCGATGCTCGACACGAACCCGGCGCTCGCTGCTGCGACAGTGGAGTGGGCGGACTCCTCCCGCTTGCCGCAGTGGAGCGCGCTCGCGAAGATGGATACCATCGGCTGCCTGAGCTACTCGGGCGGTGTGTTCGTCTATCCATTCGTGAGGCGCTGGGTTCAGGCGCGAACGGATTCTTCAGCGCGCGTCGTCGCGCGGTGGGTGGACGGCGAACCCGCGATCGTGGAATCTCCGGTGGCGCCCGGATGCGTGCGCTCCATCTCCGTTCCTATACCGACAGCAGGAGACGCAATCCTTCGTCCCGCGTTCGCGCGGTTTCTCGAGACACTCCGCGCGCCGTGCGGCGAGGTGGAGAACGTCGCTCCGGCATCTGATGCTGATATACGAATGATCGAAGGACCGGCGCATCTCGCACCGACTGCGTCGCTGCGACCCGTGTCGGCGCGGATGACTCCGCTCGTGCCGTGGCTT
>JALYYD010000333.1 GCA_030946775.1 Gemmatimonadota bacterium | reverse complement strand
GCGCGACTGTCTGAACGCGCATCGTATCGAGATGCGCTTTCTCGATCAGGTACGGCGGCAGCACGCACGCCGAGTCTCCGGAATGTATCCCCGCGTCCTCGATGTGCTCCATTATCCCGCCGATGACGACGTTCGTCCCGTCGCAGATGGCGTCCACATCGGCTTCGAACGCGTTCTCGAGAAAGCTGTCGATGAGAACCGGCTTGTCCTCGGATACGCGCGCCGCACGCTCGAAATAATCGTTGAGCGAAAGCGCGTCGTAAACGATCTCCATCGCCCGGCCGCCGAGCACGTACGACGGGCGCACCAGCACGGGATATCCGATCCGCTTCGCGGCGTCGCGCGCTTCGGCGATGCTCGTGGCGGTTCCGTTGTTGGGCTGCGTGAGGCCGAGCTCACGAGCGATCTTTTCGAATCGCCTTCTGTCTTCGGCGATGTCGATCGAATCCGGCTGCGTTCCCAGGATCGTCACCCCTGCCTCTTCCAGCCCGCGGGTGAGCTTGAGCGGTGTCTGGCCGCCGAGCTGAACGATGACGCCGAGCGGCTTCTCGCGCTCCACGATGTCAAGCACGTGCTCGAGGGTGAGCGGCTCGAAGTAGAGCTTGTCGGAGATGTCAAAATCGGTCGAGACCGTCTCGGGATTCGAGTTCACCATAATCGTCTCGTAACCCTGCTCGCGCAGCGCGAGCGCGGCACGTACGCAGCAGTAGTCGAACTCGACTCCCTGTCCGATGCGGTTCGGTCCGCTGCCGAGTATCATCACCGACTTTCGCCCCGACGATGGCGCCTCGGTCTCTTCGTCGTAGCTGCTGTACAGATACGGAGTTGACGACGGAAACTCACCCGCGCACGTGTCCACCATCTTATAGGCCGGAACTATCCCGGCGGCGATGCGGCGCACGCGGACGTCCTTCTCCGTCTCGCCGCGCATCTTCGCCAGCTGCCGGTCGGAGAACCCCATCCGCTTCATCCGGCGCAAATCACCCGCGCCAAGAATCGTCATCGACGAATACTTCTCTTCGGCGGCGAACAAATCGCGCATTTGGGAGAGGAACCACGGATCCATTCCGGTGAGCGCGTAGATCTCATCCACGCCGAGCCCCGCCGCGAAGGCGCGCTTCACCTGGAAGACGCGCTCCGGCGTCGGCGACCTGAGCGCCGCGCGGATCGTCTCGACTGAATCATCGGCGAGCCGGTCATCGGCGAGCGTATCACCCAGGACCCATCCGCTGCGGCCATTCTCGAGCGCGCGCAGCGCCTTCTGAAAGGCTTCCTTGAAGGTGCGCGCGATGGCCATCGACTCACCGACCGATTTCATCTGTGTCGTGAGTCGCGGGTCTGCGGCGCGGAACTTCTCGAACGCGAAGCGCGGGCACTTCACCACGACATAATCGAGGACGGGCTCGAACGAAGCCGGCGTCGTCCTGGTGATGTCGTTCGGGATCTCGTCGAGCGTGTATCCGACGGCGAGCTTCGTCCCGATGCGCGCGATCGGGAACCCGGTCGCCTTCGACGCCAGCGCCGAAGATCGCGAGACGCGCGGATTCATCTCGATGACCAGCATCTCGCCGTCGCGCGGGTTGACCGCAAACTGGATGTTGCAGCCACCGGCCTCGACGCCGATCTCGCGGATGACGGCGACAGCGGCGTCGCGCATCAGCTGGTACTCGCGGTCGGTGAGAGTCATCGCCGGCGCGACCGTGATCGAGTCGCCGGTATGAACTCCCATCGGGTCGATGTTCTCGATCGAGCAGACGATGACGACGTTGTCGGCGTGGTCGCGCATCACTTCGAGCTCGAACTCCTTCCATCCGATGACGCTGCGCTCGACCAGCACCTGCGTCACGGGGGAGATGTCGAGCCCGCGCGAAACGATCGCCTCGAACTCCTTCTCGTCGTAGGCGATTCCGCCCCCGCTGCCACCGAGCGTGAACGCAGGCCGGATGATAGACGGAAACCCGGTCGTAGCGACGATTTTTCTCGCCTCTTCAAGCGTTGTTGCCGTTCCGCCCGCGGGCACGGCGAGGCCGATCCGCCGCATCGCATCGCCGAACTGGGCGCGGTCCTCGGCCATCGCGATGGCGCGGGCGTCGGCGCCGATGAGCTCGCAGCCGTATTTCTCGAGCACACCGGTTTCGAACAGCTTCATCGCCACGTTGAGAGCGGTTTGGCCGCCCATCGTCGGCAGCAGCGCGTCAGGGCGCTCCTTGGCGATGACGAGCTCGACGAATTCCGGCGTCACCGGCTCGATGTAGGTGCGGTCGGCGATCTCCGGGTCGGTCATGATCGTCGCCGGATTCGAGTTCACGAGAATGACCTCGTAACCCTCCTCGCGCAGCGCCTTCGCCGCCTGAGTGCCCGAATAGTCGAACTCGGCGCCCTGCCCGATCACAATTGGGCCGGACCCGATAAGGAGGATTCGTTTTAAATCAGTGCGCTTGGGCAATTCGGGGGATTCAGGGCGAAAGGAGAGAACGGTTAACTGCACTGAATACTACACGCGCAAAGCCCACCGCTATACGCTGACGGCTCCTCGCTGCAAACCTCGCCCGGACGGATCCGCGAACCGTCATTCCGGGCAGGCAGCGAGCCGCTATCCGCGTATCGCGGTAAGCGCTCCGCTTGTAGTTATCCGTTTGCAGTTCATTACGAAAAAGGGAGCCCACCGGGCTCCCTTTCCTTAATTCGACTACGGAGCCAATCACGCCGCCGAAACCCCGCGCGGCGCGCGGACGACTTTACCTGCGTGAATGCAGCGCGTGCAGACCTTGACCTTGATGATCTTGTCCCCGGAAACGATACGGGCGACCTGCAGGTTCGGCTTCCACGTGCGGCGCGTCTTGTTGTTCGCGTGCGAGACGTTGTTTCCGAATGCGACGCCCTTATGGCACAGGTAGCACTGGTTTCTCTTGATCTGCGCCATTGCTACTTGTCTCCCATGATCAGCTCGATGCGCGCCATCTCGGCGCCGTCACCCTTGCGGTGGCCGGTCTTGAGAATGCGCGTGTAGCCGCCGTTCCGGGTCACGAACTTGGGAGCGACTTCCTGGAAGAGCTTGTCGCCGACTTCACGCTTCTGCACGTGACGCCCGGTGAGACGGCGCGCGTGAAGCGTGCCTTCCTTCGCTCTCGTGATCAGCTTTTCGATGAACGGGCGCAGCTCCTTCGCCTTCGCCTCGGTCGTCTCGATGGCGCCGCGCTCGATGAGCGAGGACGCGAGAGATCTCATTAATGCCAGCTTCTGCTCGCTGGTGCGGCGGAGCTGACGGCCTTCCTTGCGATGGCGCATTACAGTACTTCCTCTTCCTCGTCGGCGCCGACGGTGGCGACGTTACGGTTTGGCGGCGTGCCCTGCTCGGTGATGCGGACGCCGTCGGCGGATTCATCGTACTTCATGCCGAAATTTAGTTTCTCGCGCTCGAGCAGATCGGCGATCTCGTTCAGCGACTTCTTGCCGAAGTTCTTCACCTGGAGAATCTGGCTCTCGCTCTGGCGGATCAGGTCGCCGAGGGTGCGGATGTTGGAATTCTTGAGCGAGTTGACCGAGCGGACTGACAGCTCGAAATCCTCGATCGGCGTGCGAAGCAGATCGGCCAGACGGTGCGCGTCGCCACCCGGAGCGTCGCCGCCCGGAGTGAGAGGCGCGGACTGGTGCGAGCCGAAACCGGCGAAATACTGGAAGTGCGTCTGCGCCAGCGCGGCGGCGTAGCTGACCGCCTCTTCCGGCGTGATCGTACCGTTGGTCTCGACAGTCAGCGTCAAGCGATCGTAATCGGTGCGCTGTCCAACGCGCGTCTCGGCGACGGCGAAGTTGGCGCGGCGGACCGGATTGTACATCGAGTCCACGCGAACGACGTCCACGGGGAGGCTCTTGTCGATCACGTGCTGGTCGGCCTCGACGTAGCCGCGTCCCTTGTTCACGTACAGCTCGACGTTGAGATCGCGGTCGCCCTGCATCGTGAAGAGGTGATGCGAGCGGTCGATGATGTTGACGCCGTTGTCCGCGGTGATGTCGGCCGCCGTGACGGGGCCGCCCTCGCTGCGGGAGATGCGGACGATCGTGTTCTCGATCCCTTCGTCGAGCGAGAGGACGAGATTCTTGAGATTGCCGATGATCTGGTGGACGTCTTCGACGACACCCGTGATCGTCTGGTGCTCGTGAAGAACGCCGTCAATGCGGATTCCCCATACGGCGGAACCGCGCAGCGACGACATCAGCAGCCGGCGCATCGCATTTCCGAGCGTGTGCCCGAAACCACGCTCCAGCGGCTGGAGACGGAACTCTGCGACATTGGGGTTGTCTTCGCGCTTCGTCGCCTCGACGAGCTGCGGACGGACAAGGCCCCTTAGATCAATTGCGTTAGCCATTCTTAAAACTCCTCAACGTCCCACCCCGCCCCTAACGCGCAGTAGGCCCGTAACGAGAGTTAGGGTCTCGCTTGGTGCTCCGCCCCCGCCACCGATGGCGGGGTCCGGATTACTTCGAGTAAAGCTCGACGACCAGCTGTTCCTGAGCCGCGATTGGAATCGCCGTTCTCGACGGGCGCTCCAGCATTCTGCCGCTGAAGCTGTCGCGATCCACCGCGATCCAGGAGAG
>JALYYD010000310.1 GCA_030946775.1 Gemmatimonadota bacterium | reverse complement strand
CGACATTTCTGAATTCCATCGCCCGTCCGCCGCGAGCAGTCGGGAGATGCATCACCGGCTCGGCGACGTTTACCGACGAGCGCGCGTCGAGCACGTCGTAAAGACGGCCCATTGACGCGTCGCCGCGCTGAAAAAGATTCACCACCCATCCCAGAGCGATGAGCGGCCAGGTGAGCATCGTGAGGTAAAGCCCGAATGCGACGAACTCGCCGACCGTGATCGCACCGCGCACTGCGAGAAGCCCGCCGACGGCGAGGACGACCGCCGCACCGAGCCCGCCGAACAGCTCGAACAGCGGATTCATCGTTCCCCAGAGCCGCGCAAGCGCCATGTTGCGCGTCAGGTATTCCTCGTTCAGCGCGCCGAAGCGCTCAATTTCCGCTGACTCCTGGCGGTACGCGCGAACGATGCGGGCGCCGGTGAGATTCTCCTGCGCCCTCGTGGTCAGCGTCGAGAAATGCTCCTGCACCGATTCGAACCGCTCGTGGATCGCCTTTCCCATTCTCATCGTGATCGCGGGCAGCATCACCAGCGGGATGAGCGCGAACAGAGTCAGGCGCGGGCTGATGTGAATCATGAACATCAGCGCGAACAGTCCGCCGCAGATGGTGTTGGCGAGATACATCACGGCGGGACCGGCGGCCATTCTCACCGCGCCCAGATCGTTGCTGAGCCGGGCCATTATGTCGCCGGTTCGCATCGACGTATAGAACCCCGCATCGAGCCGCGTAAGTCGGGCGAAAAGGTCGTTGCGCAGGTCGTATTCGATGCGTCTGCTCATTCCGTTTATCACTTCGCGCATCAGATATCTGAGCGCGCCGCCGACGATCGCCGAGGCGACGATGTATCCGCTCAGCTTCCAAACGTTGGCGATGGGCGCGCCGGCGCGAATCGCGTCGATCGCTTCTTCCAGCAGCCACGGGATGATGCTCCCGATGGCCGTCGAAATGAGCACCAGAACGAGCCCGCTGGCGAAAGCGCCGCGGTGTGGGCGATAATAGGGAGTTACGCGCCGTAAATGTGTCAAAACTGGCACGTGGATTGCCCCTCTAGACTAGCTGAAAACCGGGTTTGCGCCTCTCTAGAGGAACCCGGTTCAAAGGAGGATTCATGACGCAATATATGACTCGTGTAGCAGCCCTGCTGACGCTTTCTACGGCGCTCGTCGCCGGATGCTCGGTGGACAAGAAGAGTGATACGCTGGCGCAGGACACGTCGCTGAATCGGGACATCCAGCTCGCGAACGCGGACACCACCGCGCAGCCGACGCTGAAGGATGTTCCGGTGACTACGACCCCGGCACCGGCTCCTGTGACGGCAGCTCCAGCACGCACGACGACTACCAAGACGACGACCACCACCACTCGCCCGGTGACACGCACGCCCGTACCGGCCCGCACGACGCCGGCGACCGGAACCACAGCGAGCGGGAACACCGTCACTCGCACTGGCGCCGGTTCCGAAGCGAAGCTGGGCACGATCGCCGCAGGCTCGACGGTTAACCTCGCATCGGGCTCGCGCATTTGCACCAACACCAACCACGTCGGTGACAGATTCAACGCCACCGTGACGGAAGCCGTTTCCGGATCGAACGGCGCGATGATTCCCGCCGGCGCGACGGCAACTGTCGAAGTGACCGCACTCAAGCGCAGCGAGAACGCCAACGACAATGTGACGATGGGGCTCCGCGTGGTATCGTTCACCTTCGGCGGCCGCACCTATCCCGTCAGCGCTACGACCAGCTACGCCAACGTCGACAAGGTTCGCAACGAGCCGAAGTCGAAGGACATTCAGAAGGTCGCAGTCGGAGCGGCCGTCGGCGGAATTCTCGGTCAGGTGCTGGGCAAGAACACCAAGGGAACTGTCATCGGCGCGGCAGCCGGCGCAGCGGTGGGAGCGGGCGCAGCGGCAGCGACGGCGAATTATGAGGGATGCGTTCCGTCAGGCGGGCGGATCACGGTGACGCTCAACAGCTCGACGCAGGTTCATACCTAACAGTGAACTGAACACTACAAGCGCAAAGCGGACCGCGATTCGCGAATAGCTGTTCGCCAGGATTAAAAGACCCCACGCTCGGGAAACCAGGCGTGGGGTTTTGCGAACAGCTGTCAGCGGATCGCGGTAAGCGAAGCGCTTGTAGTGTTCTGTTGGTCGTTGCCGTTTGGTCGTTGCCGTCTAGTACCCAGCCGCCCCGCCATCCCCGCGCGGATCCCATAATCCCTCGAGCCCGCCGCGAACTCTCATTATCGCGTTGACCTTTCCGCCGATGTAATTGACCGGCTGTAGTCCGTACCCCATCGAGGAAAGACTGTCCAGCACCGCCTGCGAGAATCCTCCCCTGTCATAGCGGATGGAATCCGGAAGCGCCTGATGATGGATCCTCGGCGCGCTCAGCGCATCGGAGAGCGTCATTCGATAGTCGATTACGTTTCGCATCACCTGCGAGACGCTCGTTATGATCCTCGGCCCGCCGCGGCCGCCGAGCACGAGGAGAACGTTGCCGGCCGGATCGAACACGATCGTCGGCGACATCGCGCTCAGCATCCGCTTGCCGGGCGCGATGGCGTTGGCCTCGCCCTGAATCAGCTTGTAGAGATTCGGCGATCCCGGTTTCGTCGTGAAATCGTCCATCTCGTCATTGAGAAAAAATCCCGCGCCGCGGACGTAAATTCCCGAGCCGTACAATTCGTTGAGCGTCGTCGTCGTCGCTACCGCGTTGCCCTCGGCGTCAACGACCGAGTAATGCGTCGTCTCGTTCTCTTCGCCCGCTGACGCCGGAATCGAAGCTGTCGGCGTCGCGCGACCGCGACCGATGGTGGCTGCCAGCTTCCGCGCGTATCGCTTGTCGAGAAGGAGATCAACCGGGTTCTTCACGAACGCGGGATCTCCAAGCCGGTCGTTACGGTCGATGAATGCGCGCTGATACGCCGATGCCAGCGTGTGAGTGGATTGCACAGAGCCGAAGGGCGCGGCGGCGCCTGCCGCCTCGAGAATGTTGAAAGTCTCGCCGATCGTCACCCCGCCGGAGGAAACGGGAGGCATCATCAGCAGGCCGTAGCCGCGGTAATTCGTCTTGAGCGGCGTGCGCCATTCCGGCTTGTACCGGCGCAAATCCGCTCGCGTTATGTTGCCGCCGTCGAGCTTCTCTTCGGCGACGATCTCATCGGAGATGGGCCCGTCGTAAAACGCCTTTGCTCCGCCCGACGAGATCAGCTTCAGCGTGCGCGCGAGATTCGGCTGCTTGAACCGCGCGCCGACCGGTGGCGCGTGCCCGCTCGCGAGAAAAATATCGCGGCCCGCGAATGGCCGGATGAGACTGTCGCTCGCGTCAATGGATGCGCTGAGCGCGCTGTCCACGACGAATCCATCTTCGGCGAGTCGAATCGCGGGCGCAATCACCTGTGACAGCGAAAGTCGTCCCCACTTCGACAAAGCTTCGGTCATTCCCGCTACAGAGCCGGGAACGCCGGAGGCGAGCGCGCCCTTTAGGCTGCCCCGGTTGAACGAGCCGTCAGGATTGATGTACATGTCGCGTGACGCGCTGAGCGGCGCCATCTCGCGATAATCGAGCGCGGCGGTGCGGCCGTCGGCCATTCGAATGAGCATGAATCCGCCGCCGCCGAGATTTCCTGCCTCCGGATGAACAACCGCGAGCGCAAAACCGGTAGCGACGGCCGCGTCGATCGCGTTCCCGCCGGCGCGCAGGATTTCCACTCCGGCGTCGCTTGCCAGCTCGCTTGCGCTGACGACCATCGCGTGATCGAATGACGGCGCCGTTCTTCCGGCGGGATACTTCCAGCCGGCAGGGAAGCTTGCCGCGACGCGCGGTGGAATGACGGGATCGGCGGATGATCCGACTCCGTGCGGCGCGGAGGGCGCGCACGCGGAGAGCGCGGCGCCGATGCAGACTGCTCTGAGTATGTGCTCGATCTTCATCCTGAGAAATTACGATGAAGACCGAGCGAGCGTTGCTTCCTGCCTAGCGGCGTCGTACAGTCGGCCGCTGCGAGCCGAAGCCGTAGCGAAGCGCCGCCCTGATCGAGCGCACGGTGTTCGTGTTGCTGGTGCCGGATGCCAGGCCGGTGTTCTCGTGGAGAATAAGCCCGTAATCCTGGGTGAGCGTCACTTCACTGTTCGACGAGAATCCGTAACCGAACCCGTAGCCGAGCGCGAAGCTGCCGTCGATGTTGCCGCCCGTCGGGGCGAGCGCGGCGCCATCGGAATCACGCTTGAGATTTCGATAGGCCGTTGCGCCGATGGCGATTTCGAGAACCTGATGAAATCCGGTCCCGCCGCCGGCGTGGAACTGGCCCATCAAGCCGATCATGTCGAGATGCGCGGCGCAGGTTGAGCAGGTCGTCGAGGGGGAGCAGCTTGTCGTATTGCAAGGCGGAGTCTCAATGAAACCACCGTACCTGTATGTGATCGGAACGTGCACGAACGTTCCGACGACTCCGATGCTCGACTGATTCTGGATCGCTTTCTCGATCGTTCCCCGGTACTGCCAGCTCGTCTTCTGGCCGAAGTCCCAGGTGCTGCTCGTGCTCCCGTCGTTGACGCCCTGCCCGTTGAACGCGCCGACTCCGCCGCTCAGCCAATACGCCGGCTCAGTAGTCCTCGGAAAACTCGAGTACTGAGCGTTCACGCTCGGCGCTGCAACGATCGTGAGCACAGCCGATATCAGAAAACTTCTCATTATCTCTCCAGAGTTTGTCTTGCAACGTGAGCCGCGTCCGGTAACTTCACTGCGTGTCCCATCGAGCTGAGTCCGAGTGATGCTGGACCCGCGTGAGACGGAGCGGCGCAATCCGCGTACCGCTTCCATCGATCTCGCTTCGCCCCTCGAGATCGTTGATCTCATAAACGCTGAAGATAGCAGTGTTCCCGCCGCGGTTGCGTCCCAACGCGATCAAATCGCCCGCGCCATCGAGATCGCCGAGCAGACCTTTCGCGCCGGCGGGCGCCTGTTCTACGTCGGCGCAGGGACTTCAGGGCGTCTGGGAGTCCTCGACGCCAGCGAATGCCCCCCAACTTTCGGAAGTGATCCGGAGATGGTGCAGGGAATCATCGCGGGCGGTTTGCCAGCGCTGACGCGAGCCCAGGAAGGCGCAGAGGATGTCGTCGAAAACGGCGCGAAGGAGATAGACGCTCATTCCATCGGCAAGAATGATTTCGTGATCGGCATCGCCGCGTCCGGTACGACGCCATATGTCGGCGCCGCGCTCGAGCGCGCCGCCGCAATCGGCGCGAGCACCGCCATCGTCGCCTGTTCTCCTCCTCCGCCCGCCCTCGTCGCCAAGGTAACTGTCGCGATCGTTCCCATTGTCGGCCCCGAAGTCGTCACCGGCTCCACTCGAATGAAGGCCGGCACCGCGACGAAGCTCGTGCTCAACACGATCACCACCGGCGCGATGATCCGGCTTGGAAAGACCTACGGAAATCTGATGGTCGATCTTCGCGCTACGAACAACAAGCTCGTCGATCGCAGCCAGCGAATCGTCGTGGAAGTGTGCGGAGTGAGTCGAGAGGAGGCCTCGTCACTCCTCGAGCGCGCGGGGAAAAGTGTGAAGACCGCGATCGTGATGCAGAAGAAAGGAGTCTCACGCGATGAAGCGGAGCGCCTGCTCGCCAAAAATGGCGGTGTCATCCGTCGCGTCATTCCCGACGCGCCGCCACCCGTGATCACCCCCTGAGATGAAAAACGTCGTGATCGGCCTGATGTCGGGTACTTCCCTCGACGGAATCAGCGCCGCTGCGGCACGTTTCACTCCCTCAACAGGCAGTGGCCTCGACGTCGATCTCATCGGCTACACGTCGCTTCCATTCAACCCCGCCCAACGCGCGCGCCTTGCCGCGTCGATGACGGGCTCGACGCCGGCTGAGTACTGCCGGCTCAACTTCGACCTCGGCGAATGGCTCGCCGCCGCAGCGACGGCGGTGCTCGAGAAATCCGGGGTTTCACGCGATGATGTTCTGTGCGTCGCGTCGCACGGCCAGACGATATGGCACGAGCCCGGTCATTCCACCTGGCAGTGGGGAGAGTCATCCGTCATCGCCGAGAGAACCGGGTTCGACGTCGTCAGCGATTTCCGCGTCCGCGACGTTGCCGCAGGAGGGCAGGGAGCGCCGCTGGTTCCGATCGCCGACGCGCTTCTCTTCTTTTCGCCAACCGAATGGCGCGGTCTTCAAAATCTCGGTGGCATCGGCAACGTCACGATCGTTCCTCCGGGCGGCGGGCTCGACGTCGTTCGCGCGTTCGACACCGGACCTGGCGTGGCGGTCATTGACGGCGTCACGCGCGCCCTCCGTCCCGAAATGCAGTACGATCTCGATGGCAAGCTTGCCGCGGCGGGAAAGCCGGATGCAGAGATCGTCGCCGAGCTGCTCACGGATCCGTACTTCAGCGCTCCGCCGCCGAAATCCACCGGCCGCGAGCTGTTCAGTCCCGCATACATCGGCTCGCTCATCGAGCGCTGCCGCGCGAAGGGGGCGACTGACGAGGATATCATCGCCACCGCGGTACACCTGACTGCCGCCAGCGTCGCCGACGCTTACAAGCGCTTCATTACCGAGCCCGTGCGCGAAGTGCTCCTCTCTGGAGGGGGGGCGAAGAATCCGGCGCTCTACGCCGCGATCGAACAAGCCGTCGCGCCGATCAAGGTGAAAAAGTTCGACGACATCTTCTTTGATGGCGAAGCGAAGGAAGCGGTGGCCTTTGCATTGCTTGGATATCTCCATATGCAGAAGCGCACCGCAAACGTCCCCGCCGCCACCGGAGCGAACGGCCCGAGAATACTCGGCAAGCTCACACCGTCGTGATCAATCCCGCCGCGCTGTTCTATCCCGCCATCAGGTGGGACGCTCAGCACGGGTTCGAGTCCCAGCGTGCAGCAATCGCCGCCGCTCTCGGGCTTGGAGTCGGTGGCTTCATCCTCTTCGGGGGACCGGCCGAACAGGTTGCGCAGCTTACCGCGCAGCTGCATTCGAATTCAAAGACGAAGCTGCTCGTCGGCGCCGATCTCGAGCGCGGCGCCGGCCAGCAGTTCCACGGCGCAACCGCGCTGCCCCCTCTCGCCGCGGTGGCGTCGCTCGATTCCATTGACGACATTCGCCGCGCCGCCTCCGTTACCGCGCGCGAAGCGAGAAGCCTCGGCATCAATTGGGTGTACGCACCGGACTGCGATCTCGACATCGAGCCCGACAATCCGATCATCGGAACGCGCTCGTTCGGGAGCGATCCGCAGAAAGTCGCGCGGTATGCGGCAGCGTGGATCGAGGGATGTCAGGGCGAGCGCGCGCTCGCGTCGGCGAAACACTTCCCCGGTCACGGTCGCACGACGACGGATTCTCACGCCGAGCTCCCGAAGGTCACCGCCTCGCTCGCGGAGTTGGAGCGAACCGATCTCGTTCCATTTCACGCCGCGATCGCGGCCGGCGTGGCATCGGTGATGTCGGCGCATGTCTCCTTCCCCGCGCTCGATGACAGCGGCGTGCCCGCGACCCTTTCCTCCCGCATCCTCCGCGATCTTCTGCGCGACAAGCTCGGCTTTCGCGGTCTCGTCGTCACAGACGCTCTCATAATGGAGGGCGTGCTCGGCGGCGGTGAATCCACTGCCGTCGTTCGAGCGCTCTCGGCTGGATGTGATTGTCTTCTCTATCCGAACGATCTGGAATCATCGATCGCCGCTGTCGCGCGTGCCATCGAGAGCGGTGAGCTCGACGAAGAAAGAATCGAAGGTTCTCTCCAGCGCCGGGAGGTGTGGGCGAAGTGGGCGGCACTGGATGCGAGCCCGGCTCCGAACCGCCACGACGACTCCGTGTGGGCAATGCAGCTCGCAGATCGCACTGTACACACGATCGCGAAGCCTCTGCCGAAGCTGCGCACGCCGCTCCGCGTAGTCGTGGTTGACGATGACGTCGGAGGTCCGTATCCGCCTCCATCGCGCGACCCGTTCGTGGAGACGCTGCGCGAAGGCGGCGCGACGCTCGCCACCGACGAGCTCGATCCGGCGGGCGGAGGCGGCACGACCATCATCGCGCTCTACGGCGACATTCGCGCCTGGAAGGGCCGCCCCGGATACTCGGAAAAAGCTTCGACTCGAGTGCGCGAGATCGTCGCCTCGCGGGAGGCGCAGGATATCGTCGTGGTCAGCTTCAGCCATCCGCGATTGGCAAAATCCCTCGCTCTCGACGTGCCCGTGCTGAGCGCGTGGGGCGGGGAAGCGGCGATGCAGCGCGCGGCGGCGCGGGTTCTGCTCAAATCGCTCTGACAATCCAACCGGTGGCGCAATGAACGAGTCCGGAAAATCCCCAGTGAAAATCTTCGGCCAGCCGAAGATGGCCGCGCTGCTCTTTCTCGGGTTTTCCTCCGGGCTTCCGTTCTATCTGACGAGCAAGACACTCCAGGCGTGGATGACCACCGCGCACGTGGATCTTGCCACGATCGGTTTTTTCAGTCTCGTCACGCTTCCGTATTCGCTGAAATTCGTCTGGGCGCCGTTGATGGACCGGTACATCCCGCCATTCCTTGGCCGAAGACGCGGTTGGGTGCTCATCACGCAGATTCTCCTGCTGCTGGCGATCGCCGCGATGTCGCTGCACGATCCGCAAACGGGATTGAAGATGCTCGCGATCAACGCGATCGTGATCGCTTTCTTCAGCGCTTCGCAGGACATTTCCCTCGACGCCTATCGCACCGACGTTCTGCAGGACCGCGAGATGGGAGCCGGCGCCGCCGTGTTCGTGCTCGGCTACCGCATCGCGATGATCACTACGGGAGCGCTCGCGTTCTATCTCGCCGACCGCATCGCGTGGCCGCACGTCTATCTCATTCTTTCCGCGCTGCTGCTGATTGGAATCGCGACCACGTTCATCGCACCGGAGCCTGTGCTCCGCGACGCGCCGCCAAAATCACTCGCCGAAGCGGTCGTTCTGCCTTTCGGCGAATTCTTCAACCGCGCCGGATTCGGACGTGCCGCGCTCGTGCTGCTCTTCATCGTCGTGTACAAGTACTCCGACAGTCTCGCCGGAAGCATGACGACGCCATTCCTCCTGAAAACCGGCTTCTCGCAGAGCGAAGTCGGCGCTGTCTTCCTCGGCGCCGGCGTGATCGCGACAATATTCGGCGTCCTCGCCGGCGGCGCCGTCATCGGCAAGCTCGGCATCAACAAATCCCTCTGGATCTTTGTCCTCTTCCAGGGGCTGAGCAATCTCACCTACTACGCACTCGCGGTCACTGGACAGAGTCACCCGCTGATGGTGACGGCAGTAGTCGTGGAGAACTTCGGCCTTGGCCTCGTCACCGCCGGAATGACCGCGTACCTGATGAGTATGTGCAACAAGCGATTCACCGCGACACAGTTCGCGCTGCTCTCTAGCTTGATGGCGGCCAGCCGCGACATCCTCGTCGCGCCGGCGGGTAAATGGGCGGAGTCGGCCGGGTGGCCGAGCTTTTTTCTGATTACGGTGGCGATGGCCCTGCCGCCATTGATTCTGCTGCCGTTCATCGCGCCGTGGACGGGTGACGTTCCCACCGGCGCGGCGGAGCACAGCGGCGAGACTACCGAGTCCGCCGCCGCTTAGGCGGAGACTACTCGCGCCGCGAGAGCGGTGACGTTATCAGGTGCGCCCGTTTCCAGCGCGCGTGCCATCAGCGCCGAGCACAGATCGCCCGGCTTCTCGGAAGCGCGCGCGTAGCGCCCGATCTCTTCTTCAGTCACCTGATTGGAGAGCCCATCGCTGCAGACGAGGACGATATCACCCGCCTCCAGTTCCTCCTGGTACAGATCCGACACAACGCGCTGCTCCGGACCGAGCGCCTGGAGGATGATGTTGCGATGCTCGCTCTTCTCGGCTTGCGACCGGGTCATCCGCCCCGCGTCAATCAAGCGCTGCACGAGTGACTGGTCCTTGGTCAGCTGGCGGGCTTTTCCATCGCGGATGAGGTAGCCGCGCGAATCGCCGATCTGGCCGAAGTGGACTTCAGAGTGAACGATTAGCGCGATCGTCGCCGTCGTGCCCATCCCGTGATGCGCCGGAGCACCCTGCGCCTTGCCCCAGATTGACTGGTTGGCGACATCGATTGCGTTGCGCATCGCGGCGGCAATGGTCTCGGCGTCGCGTCCGCTGTCGGAGCGCCACCATTTCTGGAGCTCGCTGAAAATGCAATCCGTCGCGATCGAGCTCGCCAGCTCGCCCGATGCGGCGCCGCCGACGCCATCGGCGACGATCAGGACGGCCGGACCGTGCTCGATCCTCAGCGACCGCGGATC
>JALYYD010000284.1 GCA_030946775.1 Gemmatimonadota bacterium | reverse complement strand
AATACCGTCGAGCTCGGGAGCAATCTCGTCAGCGGCGGCGCCGAGCACGACGAACACGGGATCGGCACCGGCACTCTTCGCTGCCATCGCAGCTCTGTGAACGAGCGTCTCGCCATCCTTTTCGGCGAGCTGCTTTGGCGATCCGAACCGCGTCGAGCCGCCGGCGGCCAGAACGACTGCGGCGACTCTCCTTGTGCCCGTCAGGTGGTGCCCGTCGCCGCGTGAAGAGGCCCGCGCTTGTCTCGGAGATGCATTCCCGATCGTCCGCCCATCACCGACGCGACCTCGGCGACGATTGCGAGCGCGATTGCATCGGGGCCGTCGCCGCCGATGTCCATTCCAACGGGCGCGAAGAGCCGCTCGTCGCCATCTCCATTCTTGATTCCCTTCGCTGCGAGATCCGCGAGCATTCGTTCGGTGCGTGCGCGCGGTCCGAGCATTCCGATGTATGCCGCGTCGCTGGCGAGAAGCGACTGGAGGTAATTGCGGTCGCGCTCAAAGTGATGCGACACGACAACCGCGGCGGTCCTCGGAGTCAGACTGACAGATCGCGAGAGAGCCAGCGCGTCTTCGCAATAGACTACGCGCGCTTTGGGAAACCGGGCCGAGTGCTCGGGCGTGAGCGGGCGATGATCGGCGACGGTAACGTCCCAGCCGAGGTCGGCGCCGAAGCTGGCGATCGGTAGCGCGTCGGGTCCGCTGCCGCAGACGACCAGTCGAAGTCCCGGCTGCGCGATCTCATAGGCGATTTCGGCGCCGCCAAATTCGGCCACAAACCCGCGGCGGCCTGCGGCGACCGCTTCAGCGCGCTTACCCGCGGCGTTCTTGAGGAGTGATGCGTCCCCCCAATTTCCGGTGGCGACGATGGACCCTTTCTCTGGAATCAGAGCGTGCGCTCCGACCGATGCCTTGTCAGCGGAGTCCCCTGCAACGCGTATCACAGTTGCGATGACGGCCGGCTCCGTTCCGCCCAGCGCGGCGTCGAGAAGTTTGGCGATGCTCTTCGCGGCCGCGGGCTTCAACGGCTCGAGCAGAACTTCGATGAGACCGTTGCAGCCGAGTCCTAGCCCCCAGGGCGCGTCCTCGTCGTTGCGAGTGTCGTAGCTAACGACCTCTGCGCGGCCGGCCGCGCTTACCCTCTTGGCGTGCTCGGCGAGATCCGACTCCAGACATCCGCCGCTGACGAGGCCGACGGTGGATCCGTCAACGCGGGCGAGCATTCGCGACCCGACGCCACCATAGCTTGAACCGGTGACGCGAACGACGGTGGCGAGAACCGTTGAATCGCCCCGCTCCGCCGCGGCGCTCAGCTCGTTTATGATAGCACTGTGAGTGGACACTCCCTCAATCTGACGGGTGGGTCCGGTAGCGTCCAGCGCCATAGGGAAAACAGGCCAGTAAAATATTGCCTCGTGGCGCGCGACAGGGCATCTTGAGGCGATGAAAGCAGTCGGAAACAGCGTCGCCAGAAAGGACGGAATCGGGAAAGCCACCGGAGGCGCGAAATACGCCGACGATCTCACTTTCCCGGGAATGATTCACGGGCGGACGATCCGGTCGTCCATTCCGCGCGGCAAGGTGAAGTCGATCAAATACGAGTTCGACACGACCGGGTTCACGATCGTGGATTACCGCGACATCCCGTCGAAGAACATCGTGGACCTGATCGAGCAGGATCAGCCATTCCTCGTCGAGACGGAAGTACGGCATATGGCGGAGCCGATAGTGCTTCTCGCCCACGCCGATCGCGAAAAGCTGAACGCAGCCAAAGTTGTGATAGAATACGAGGAAGAGACCCCCGAGTTCGATCCGGAGAAGTCCACGCACTCGTTCAAGAACATAGACATAGTGAAGGGCGACGTAGCGAAGGGGCTCGCGGAAGCAGATGTCGTCATCGAAGGGACGTACCGTACCGGCCATCAGGAGCACGTCTACATCGAGCCGAACGGAGTCATCGCGATTCCGGAGAACGACGGTGGCTTCGCGATCTTCGGTTCCGTGCAGTGTCCGTTCTATGTAATCAAGGCGCTGCGCTGCCTGATGGGCTCGGCGCATCCGAACATCCGCGTCGTGCAAACGGAGACGGGCGGAGGATTCGGCGGCAAGGAGGAATATCCGTCAATGATCGCCGGACACGCGCTGATGCTGGCGATGAAATCGGGCGTGCCGGTGAAGATCATCTACGACCGCGTCGAGGATATGATCGCGACGACGAAGCGTCACCCGGCGATCGTGCGGCACCGCACCGGGCTGAAAAAAGATGGAACGCTCGTGGCGATGGACGTCGAAGTGATTCTCGACGGCGGAGCGTACGTGACTCTCACGCCGACCGTTCTTTCGCGTGGATGCATTCACGCCGCGGGGCCGTACCGCTGCGAGAACGTCCGCATTCAGGGGCGCGGGATGTTCACGAACACTCCGCCGAACGGGGCGTTCCGCGGGTTCGGCGCGCCGCAGACGGAGTTCGCGGTCGAAGTGCATATGGAGAGAATCGCCGAGCAGATGAGACTTGATCCGGTCGAGTTGCGGAGGAAGAACGCGCTCCGCGCGGGAGACAAAACGGCGACCGGCCAGACGTTGCGCGACGACACCAGCGCGCTGATGGTTCTGGACGAAGCAGTGCGCCGCACCGATTTCTCGCGCAAGCGCAAGGAATACAAGGGAACGAACAAGGCGATCGGATTGGCGCTGTTCTATCACGGCGCGGGTTTCACCGGCGCCGGCGAGCGCAACCTGAAGTCGAAGGCCCGCATCGATCTGACTGAAACGGGAGTTCGCATCGCCGTCGGGAGCACCGAGATCGGGCAGGGCACGCGCACGATGCACGCGCAGATCGTCACAGACGCGCTTGGCATTCCCTACGAGTCAGTCGAAGTCGCGCAGCCCGACACGTCGAAGGTCGCCGACAGCGGGCCGACGGTCGCGTCGCGCACCTGCATGGTGGTCGGCAAAATTCTGGAAGAGTGCGCCGAAGAGATGAAACAGAAGCTTGGCGGCCTGACGCCGGCCGAGTATCACAAGAAGAACGGGCCATTCTCCGTCGAGCGGATGTACGACCCGCCGGCGTGGATCACCTGGGACGACAAGACGTACCTCGGCGACGCGTACGCGACATACGGCTGGGGGTGCAACGTGATGGAGCTCGAGCTCGATCCGGACACTTTTGAGGTGAAGCCGATCAAGATGACGGCGGTGCAGGAATTCGGGCGCCCGATCCATCCCGCGCTAGCGCGCGGCCAAATCGAGGGAGGCACGGCGCAGGGGCTTGGCTACGCGCTGCTCGAGAACGTGGTGATGCGAAATGGCGCGATGGCGAATGCGCAACTCACCAACTATGTGATACCGACTACGCTCGACATGCCGGAGCTCGATATCGTGATGATGGAGAATCCGTATCCGGGTGGACCGTTCGGAGCGAAGGGGCTCGGCGAGCTGCCGATGGATGGTCCCGCGCCTGCGGTCGTGAACGCGCTGCGGTTGATCGGCTGCGACATCCGCGAGATTCCGGCGACGCCGGAGCACATCGCGAAGTCTCCGCGAATGAATGGGAGTGCCGCGCGATGAAGATGACTCTCAACGGAAA
>JALYYD010000273.1 GCA_030946775.1 Gemmatimonadota bacterium | reverse complement strand
GGACAGAGATCACCGTTTTGCTCGCTTCCCGAAAGTCGGTATCATCCGTTGCGGCCCAAAACACCGGGGCGGTTGGAATGCCGGTGAGCCGTTCGATTTCGTTGGCGAGAGCCAGCGCGGTAAGCGCTTTCGAAAGCGTGTACAGCGGCCCGCCGAAGAGTCCGGGCTGCTGTCCGGTCGTCACAACAATTCCTTTGCCGCTTCCCGAGCCCGCGAGGCGCCTGGCCGCTTCGCCGGTGGCGGTGAACGCGGGCGACAGCTGATCGAGCCAATCAGTTGGGACGGAAGAGATTACCGCTCGCGCGCGCGCGATCCATTCGTCCTTTCCCGAAGGGCGCGGCTCGTATCGCGCGTCCTCCGCCCCGCGCATCGCGTCGAGCGCGACGGACTGCAGCCCAAGCTGCTGCGGTATGATCTCGGGAATCATGATTTGACGCTGAATAACATCGTTCGCTCGGAATCGCCGGTCCACGGAGAGCCCTGATAGTCGCCAACAACCTCCCGCACCGCAAATCCGGCTGATGTGACGAGGGATTCCAGCTCTGCGCGCCCAAAGAGACGCACGCGCTCCACGAAAGTCTTTTTCTTTTCCCGCAGCGTGATGCGCTTCTCGACAAACCGGCCGTCGGGGGAAATCACTCGCGCAATGTCGACAGCGATACCGTTGACGACCGTCTCGTCCGTCGGCTTGAGATGCCTGACAACCTGGTCCGCATTGAGGTAGTCGAGCACGAACAAGCCGTCAGGCGCGGTGACGGCGGCGACGCCGGTGATCACGCGCAGATGGTCATCGTCGTCGCTGAAGTAGCCGAAGCTGGTGAAGAGGTTCACCACCAGCGAGAAGCTTCCGTCGCGGAAAGGCAGCGATCTCATGTCGCCGCGGACGTAAGGGGCGGCGGAGTCCTCGCTGCGCGCCACCGAGAGCAGAGCCTGAGACAGGTCGAGCCCGGTAGTCCACCAATGCGTGTTGAGCGCGCGCGAGTGCCGCCCCGCTCCGCAGGCCAGATCGAGAACGCGATCCACATTCTTGCCCGCGAGCTTCCGCAGCAGCAAAGCAACAACCCGCGCCGCTTCCCTGCCGTCGCGGTGAGGATAAAGGGCCAGATAATCATCACCGAACCATTGCTCGTACCAAGCGGGTTCGCTGCTTTTCGGAGGGGCGGCCGGTGCGTCGACGCTCACTTGTGGTACGGTTCGCCGCGGACGATCGTGCCGGCGCGATAGATCTGCTCCGTGAGGACGAGCCGGGCGAGCTCGTGCGGGAGCGTAAAAGGCGCCAGAGAGAGCGTCGAGCTCGCGCTCGAAACGATCTCTTCGCCCAGGCCGAATGCGCCGCCGATGACGAATGCGATGTCGCGCGCGGCTTCTCTCGAAGATTGGAGCAGCGCGGCGAACTGCTCGGAAGATACCTGTTGCCCACCCGCCAGACACGCAAAAATACGCGCTCCGGCGGGGATCTTCTCTTTCAGTCGCTTCGCTTCGCGGCCCATCACTTCCGCCGGTGCGAGCGAAGAAGCGTTTTCCTCTTTGACTTCGTGAACTTCCAGTGGCCAATACCGGGCTGCCCGGCTTTGATAATCGATGATGGCGTCTCTCAATTCTGCGTGGCGCGGCTTACCCACGACGGCCACCACGAAGCGCATTTATGCGTAAACGCCGCGGAGCCGGTGGACGTTGGCCACTCTGCTGATGGAAAGCATATAGGCAGCGGTGCGCATGTTCACCTTGTGAAGCTTGGCCAGCGCGAGAACCTCGGCGAAGCTCGAGCACATGATCTTCTCGAGCCGGTCGTTGACCACATTCTCGGTCCAAAAGTATCCGCCGCGATCCTGCACCCACTCGAAGTACGACACGGTAACGCCGCCCGCGTTGGCGAGAATGTCTGGAATCACGAATACGCCCTTCTCGTCGAGAATCGAATCGGCAGCGGCCGTCGTCGGGCCGTTGGCTCCTTCGCAGATCATTTTCGCCCTGATGTCGTGCGCGTTCTTGGTCGTGATCACGTTTTCCATCGCCGCCGGAAGGAGCACGTCAACGTCGAGCGTGAGCAGATCGGCGCCGCTGATCAGGTCGCCCTTTTTGTAGCCTTCGAGACTCTTGTTCTTCGCCGCGTAAGCGATTGCGTCGGGGATGTCGATTCCCTTGTCGTTGTAAAGCGAGACGGTGCGATCTCCGATTGCAACGATGCGGCAGCCCTCCTTCGCCAGCAAATCCGCGGCAACGGACCCGACGTTTCCGAATCCCTGAACGGCGACGCGCGTTCCCTTGATCGGCAGTCCGAGATGCTTCAGCGCTTCCTTGGTGACCAGCATGCACCCGCGTCCCGTCGCTTCGCGCCTGCCAAGCGAGCCGCCCATCTCCACCGGCTTCCCGGTGACAACGGCGGTGTCGGTATAGCCGACGTGCATTGAATACGTATCCATCACCCACGCCATCACGCGCTCGTTCGTATTTACGTCGGGCGCCGGCACGTCCGAGTTGGGGCCAAGAAAGCGAATGATGCCGGCGGTGTAGCGCCGCGTGAGGCGCTCGAGCTCGTTCACGCTCATCGAATGCGGATCGCAGCGAACTCCGCCTTTGGCGCCCCCGAACGGAATGTTCACGACGGCGCACTTCCAGGTCATCCACGCTGCAAGGGCTTTTACCTCTTCGAGTGTGACCTGCATGTCGAAGCGGATGCCGCCCTTTGCCGGTCCGCGCGACGTGTTGTAAAGAACGCGGTATCCCTCGTAGACCTCGACCTCACCGTTGTCGCGCGTGATGGGAATCGAAACTATGATCTGCTTTTCCGCCTGGCGGAGAACCTTATAAAGGCCCGGTTCCAGGTCGAGCAGCTCGGCCGCCTTGTCGAAACGGGACATCATCGCTTCGAACGGATTCTCCTCGTTCAGGAAATGATCCTTGTCGGGCTGCACTACCCCGGTTGCTGGAAGGCGAAGATCGGATGCCATTTGTTATGTCTGTTCGGTAGTCGTCCAGGTTGTGTTCAGTCGCAGATGCGGTCGAGCATTCCCTCGATTATCGCTGTGCCATCTTCGAATCCGACGCGCTGAGAAACATACCATAAGGAGCCCGTTTGCGGAGGCCACAACGGCCCCAGCTTGACCGCGTCCTTGAGCGTGCAGACGACAAAATCCGCTGCCTCAGCATCCGCGGCGAGGCGCCCGGCTTCGCGCTGACTAAACCGATGGTGATCCGGATATGCACGCGGGATGACGTCGGCTCCGACTGCGGTAAGTTGATCGAAAAATGATTCCGGATTCGCGATGGCGGCGATCGCCAACACTTTTGCGTCGGCGAGAGCGGTGAGCGGCATCGTCTGGCCGGTCGCCGTACTGTGCAGATCGCCGAGGCGCAGCCGCACGAGCGCCTGCGGCACAGACGGGGCGGCAGCCGCAAGCGCGCGCTTCAGTGCTTCCACTTTTCCCGCTCCGGCGGTCTTGCACGTAACGATGATCAGGGACGCGCGCTTCGCCGAATGGAGCGTTTCCCTCCACGGCCCGGCGGGGAGCACCGTCGCCCGTCCGCGCCAACCGTCGGCGCTCACGAGGAGGATGTCGAGAT